>CAZLDA010000225.1:0-6662 GCA_964557875.1 uncultured Pseudomonadales bacterium
GGCTTGAATTGCGGCGGATTGTCGGCGCTCACGAATTCCGGCAGCGGCTCGATCTGACTCTTGCCGCGCGCATCCACCTCGTCCATGAACGCTTTGATGTCCTGGTAATCGTTGCTCGACGAGCAGCCCGCGATCAACGCCGCTGTAGCCAGGCCTAGCAATGCTTGTCTAGGGGCGCGCATTACTTGTCCTCATCTCCGAGATACCGATACGTCTTCGCGACGATCGACATCTTCAGGTCCGTCGGTGACTTGACCGGTTTGATGTTGAAATCGTGCAGCGTCACGATCCGCGAAAGATTCGCGACCGCCGAAACAAACGCGCCGATGTTGTGATACTCGCCGCTGACGACAATCGTGATCGGCAATTCCACGTAGAACTCCGCCTTGCGCTCAGGCTGCAGATCGATGCTCTCGATCACGAGCCCATTGTCGAGCGCCGCGAGGGTGATGTCCTCGATCAGCCCCGGTACCTCCGTGTCGCTCGGCAATTGTCGCAACATCGTTCCGAACGAGGCTTCCATCTCCTCTTTCTGTTGCCGGTATTGCGCCAGGTTTGCCGCCTGTGCGGCCTTCGATTCGTATTCGCCTCGCAGCGCCACTTCCTGCTTCTGCGCGCCTTCGAGGACGACCTGCTTGTCGGTGAGATAGAAGAAGTACCCGGCTGCGACCACTACGGCGAACAGCAGCACCAGAATGATGACCTTGAGTGGGCCGGGCCAACCGCCGATGTTGTTGACGTCGAGATCACTGATCTCGAGTCCACGCAGTTGATCCAGAGTGTCCTGAAGCGCCATCGGTTATTCCTCCCCTTCCGCCGCTCCAGGCTTCTTCGGACTGGTCTGCACGACCGTCATCTGGAAGTTGCTCGCCTGAGCACCCGCGAGGGTATTTTCCTTAATGCCTTTGAGGTTCGGCTCCTTGAACCACTCGGAGGCCTCGAGATTGCGCATCTCGGACGAAATTCGGTTGTTCGACTCCGCGGTGCCGTCGACGGCAAGGGAGTGGCCGTCGAGTTTCATCGACGTGAAGTACACACCTTTCGCCAATGTTCTGGTGAGTTCGTCGAAGACCCTGACGATGACGGGCCTGTTGCCCTGCAGTTCCTGGATCACCCGCATGCGCGCCAGCAGCTGCTCGCGCTTCTGCCGTAAGTCGCGGATCTCTGCGATCTGCTGATCGAGGACGGCGATTTTGTCTTTGATGAACTGGTTCCGGGCATTTTGCTGATCGACCGAATTGTCGAGATATTGGCCGCCGGCGAATACGATCAAGGCGCCGAAAAGCACCGATCCACCGAGCCGGATCAGGAACTCGTTCTTACGCCGCTCGCGCTCCCATTCGCGCCAGGGGAGTAGGTTTATACGCGCCATCAGTCGAAGCTCCTCATGGCCAGACCACAGGCAATCATCATTGCGGGGGCATCATTGGCGAGCGCGTTGGAATCCACTTTCGACGCGATCGACATGTCGACGAACGGGTTGGCAATGACGGTCGGCGTACCGAGCTTGTTCTCGATCATTTCCGCCAGACCTTCGATCGACGCGGTACCACCCGCGAGCACGATGTAATCGACGTCATCGTATTGACTGGACGAGAAGAAGAACTGAAGCGAACGCGTAACCTGCTGCAACACCGCTTCCTTGAACGGCTGCAGCACTTCGGCTTCGTAGTCGTCCGGCAGGCCACCCTGCTTTTTGGCGAGCCCCGCCTCTTCAAAGGACAGGCTGTAGCGGCGCTGAATCTCTTCCGTTAGCTGTTTGCCGCCGAACAACTGTTCCCGTGTGTAGATCGAACGGTCGTCGGCGAGCACCGAAAGGGTCGTCATGGTGGCGCCGATGTCGATGATGGCTACCACGAGGTCGTCGGCGTTTTCACCGAGTTGCGACTTGATGAGTTCGAAGGCGCGCTTCATCGCGTGCGCCTCAATGTCGACCACGCGAGCCTTCAGGCCGCCCAGGTCGAGCGCCGCTTCGCGCAGTTCGACGTTCTCCTTTCGGCACGCCGCCAGCAGTACTTCCACCTGTTCGGGATTGCGCTCCGACAGACCCTGCACTTCGAAATCGATCGCGACTTCGTCGAGCGGGTAGGGAATGTACTGGTCGGCCTCCACCGTGATCTGATTTTCGAGTTCGTCATCCGACAGCGAAGAGTCCATTTCGATTGTCTTCGTGATGACCGCAGAACCCGCCACGGCCACCGCCGACAGTTTGGAGCTGCCCTTTGAGCGACTGACAAGCCGTTTGATTGCTTCTCCAACACCTTCGACGTCGCTGATATTCTTCTCTACCACCGCGTTAGGCGGCAGCGGCTCGACCCCGTATGCTTCGACGCGATAGCGGCCACCCGCCTTCGAGAGTTCTAGGAGCTTTACCGAGGTGGAGCTGATATCGAGCCCCAGGAGTGTTTCCGACTTCTTCTTGAAAAGGCCAAACACGGTAGTTTTTCCTTACAGGCGCGTGCACTTACGTCCGTTTCGTGCGACTCAGAATTAAATACCAGTCTGAATGTCAGAGCAATCGGGTACGCTTAGAAAAATGCTGTGCGGATCACAAGTTAGGATCCGACATTGCAGGTAACACCTTAACAATATCAGAGAAAGCATGAGTTCGCGGTCGCGTACGAGATTCGTAAACATTATGTGGTTGGTCTGGACGGCTGTATGTGGTGCAGTGCTCAGTCTCGCGGCGGTTTTTCTCTATCTAAACCCACAAATTCCAACAGCTGAGACGTACCGCCACGTTCGAATAGAAACACCGCTCAGAGTCTTCGCCGAAGGGGGCCAATTGATGGCCGAATTCGGTGAACGCCGGGTGATTCCGTTGACGCTCGCCGATGTACCGCCGCTGTTCATTCACGCCTTGCTCGATACCGAGGACAAGCGCTTCTACTCGCACGGGGGCGTCGACTTCATCTCCCTGCTGAACGACTCGATCGAATTGGTGGTGAATCGAGAGATCACGTCCGGTGCCAGCACGATCACGATGCAGCTGGCCAAGAACATCTCTCTCACTCCCGAGCGGAAATTCATTCGCAAGTTCAAGGAGATGCTGCTCGCCGTAAAAATCGAGCAAGAGCTGACCAAAGACCAGATTCTCGAGCTCTATTTCAACGTGGTGCCGTTCGGAAAACGGGCGTACGGAGCCCAGGCGGCAGCGTTTACCTACTATGGGCGGCCGCTCAACCAGCTGGATGTTGCGCAGCTCGCGATGCTGGCCGGCATTCCACAGGCGCCGACCGCCGGGAACCCGGTCAACGGACTCGAGCGGGCCATGAAGCGCCGCAATCTCGTCTTGTCGCGGATGCTGGAGCAAGGCTCGATCACCCAGGAGCAATACGACGTCGCGGTGAACTCGCCGAACACGGCCAGTGTCCACGAACGCGACCTCGACATCGCCGCGCCCTATGCCTCCGAATGGGTCCGTCAGCAACTGGTCGCCCGCTATGGCGCCGATGTGTACTCGAGCGGCTACGAGGCGATGACCACAGTGGACGCCCACCTGCAGGACGTTGCGACGAAAGCGGTTCGCGACGGCGTGTTCCGATACGACCGCCGCCACGGCTTCCGCGGTCCGGTCGGCCACGCTGATTTACCGGAAGACGCGAACGCGAGGCGAATTGCCGTTCAGAACGCCCTGGTCCCCTTTCCACCCCGCGTGGGTCTGGAAGCAGGCGTCGTGGTCGCAGTGGACGGTCTCAACTTCTCGGCGATGCGGGCCAACGGCGAAGTCGTCTCGATCGGTCTCGACGGCTATAAATGGGCAAGCCGACTGGTCGACGCCAACGCGCGCGGCGCTCCTCCAACCAAGGCCGCCGATGTTGCGGCGGTGGGCGACATCCTCTGGCTCCGCGCCTTCAAGGAAGGCTGGACGCTCTCACAAATGCCCGAGATCCAGGCAACGATCATTGCGATGAATCCTGCCAACGGCGCCGTGAAGGCAATCGTCGGTGGCTTTGATTTCTCCGCAAATCAGTTCAACCACGCCTTACAGGCGGCGCGCCAGCCCGGCTCGGGATTCAAACCGTTCGTCTACTCTGCGGCGCTCGATATCGGCGTTACGCCTGCGACGATTTTCATGGATGCACCCCTCGTCTTCGAAGACGAGAACATGGAAACGACCTATCGACCAAAGAACGACGGCTCGCGCTTCAATGGACCCACACGACTGCGCGAAGCCTTGTATCGATCGATCAACCTCGTCTCGATCCGGGTGCTGCTCGCGGTCGGCGCGGGTCCGGTGCTCGACTACGTCAAACGCTTCGGTTTCGACACGACCGACTTTCCTCGCAACACCCAGCTCGCCATCGGTGGCGGCACCATGGGCGTTACCCCGATGCAAATGGCGCGCGCCTACGCCACGTTCGCCAACGGGGGTTACCTCATCGAGCCCAACATCCTCAAAGAGGTGCGCAATCTGGCGGGAGAAACGATCTACAAAGCGCGTTATCCGGTCGTTTGCGACGAATGCTCCCAGGCGCAAGTCACGGCTGACGGGGGCCAGTCCGAGCCGGCGGTAGCGGCCAATCCCGACGCGCCAATTCCAGCTCCGCGCGTTCTCGACGAAGGCAATGCGTTCATCATGAACTCGATGCTGCAGGACGTGATCCGACGCGGCACTGCAATCCGCGCGAAGGCCCTCAATCGCAACGACCTCGCCGGTAAGACTGGAACCACAAACGAAGCAGACACCTGGTTCAACGGCTATCAGAAGAATCTGGTGGCGTCGGTCTGGGTCGGATTCAGCGACCATCGACCAGTTGGTGACAACGAGTACGGTTCGAACTCACCGCTGCCGATCTGGATGGATTTCATGAAGGTCGCGCTCGAAGGCGTGCCGGAGGAGTCGCGTCAACAACCTTCCGACGTAGTCACCTTGAAGATCGATCCACGCACAGGAGAAGCGGCTTCACCCGATCAACAGAACGCGATGTTCGAGTATTTCCTCGCAGATCACACGCCGACCGCCCGCGCATCGAGCCAGACGACCCCCGACATCGATTCCAAACAACCCGTGCGGCCGATCGACCTGTTCTGAGCCTGGCTGCCCTAGCGGCTACTGGACGATCTTGATCGGATTACCCGCGCGCGGTTCGCCGAGCGGGTGATCGCCGTTCAGCAACCGCAGCGTCTCTACCGGGTTGCTCTTGAGCGAAGATTTGGCGGCCAGCGACGCATAGGTATCGCCCGGCTTGGCTTCGATTACCTTGATGCGTTGATTGTTAGCAACCTTCAGATCGCCGGGCTGCATCGACCTGAACGACTGCACTGTGGCGCGAAAATCGGCCTCGAACTGCGCCGCGTCGCCACCCTCTCCGGCCTCGCCCTTGAAAAAGTAGACCCCACCGTCCTTGAAGACGACGGCGATCATGCTCGCCTTCAGATTTCCTTTACCGAGATCGACCTTAGCGATGTATCCGTCGTAGTCGCCTACCTTCACGTCTTCGCCGGAAACGATGTCGTCGCGCTTCAACGTATCGAGCACGTAGTCCTTCGGCGTTTGCTTCGCTTTCGGCGCCACCTGGCGCTGAAGAACGATGTTCCCCGCAATGTTTCCCGCCGGTGAAACGCCGGTGACCTTCGAAGAAGAACTCGACACGTCCCAACCGTTAGGGAACGTCACCACCACGCGCAACCCCTCGTGATAGTACGTTTGATCCTTCACGATTCCGGAGCCGGCCTGATTGCCGTAGACCAGACCGTTCATCATTTCCCAGAAGTCGCCGACCGGCTCCACCATCTCTTCAGGCAGGTATTTCTCGCTCTCTTCGATCGCGTCGTGCAGCCGTTTGTCGTTCTGCGGGTGCGATGCGAACACGCCGTGATAGCTCTTCTGTTGACCGCCCACCTCCGTTGCGAACAACTCCTGGTCTTTCAAAACCTGAATGACTTCGATCATCGCAAACGGGTTGTAGCCGGCTTTCGCGATGAACTCGCCTCCGAGCTGGTCGGCCTGAAGTTCCATGTCTCTTCCGTAGCCGGAAACGGCGGTGTCGGTGGCCTCGTTCGCAACGTCACGCACCTGACCCACTCCGGTTATCACCGCCCCCACAAAGCCGGCAACTTTGCCGGCGCCGTTCATCGCGGTCTTCTTGGCCGAATGGTGCGCCACCACGTGGCCGATCTCGTGGCCGATTACCGCCGCGAGTTGGTCTTCGCTTTCGAGATACGCAAGCAAACCTCGGTACACGAAGATGTACCCGTCGGGCGCCGCAAACGCGTTGACGTCCGGCAAGTCGACAACGGTGAAGCGGAAGTTGCCGTTAGGCTCGGAGCTATACGCGACCAAACGCTCGCCAACCTTCTGCACATACGCCTGCCAGCGCGGGTCGTCGTATACCTGACCCTGCTTGGTGAACTCTTCGAGCGCTTTCTTGCCGGAATCGGCGTGTGCAACCGTCTGCCACATGACGAGCAGAAGGACGACGGCCAGCTTTGCAATGTCGGTTTGCACAAAACGTCTCGAACTCACCGGATGTTGCTACGACACCGCACACGCGATGTCGTTGCAACCCCTTAGAGTCGTGCGACGGGGGAGAGTTGCGTCGGCGCCGAAACGATGACGCAGGTCAAAATCAGCTGACGCCGCGCGTTCCGAAGCGCTTGCGGAACCGTTCGACGCGACCGCCTGCATCGACGATCTTCTGACGACCGGTATAGAACGG
>CAZLDA010000226.1:0-6661 GCA_964557875.1 uncultured Pseudomonadales bacterium
AGCGACCCAGGCGACGCCGCACGCGGTGCTGACGTCTCCCTCGATCCGCCGTCGCGCTCGCGAAGCGGGTCTCGACTTGATGGACATTCACGGAACCGGACCTGACGGCCGCATTACGGCGGCCGACTTCGAGGCCTATGTCGCCGCGCCGCGCGCGAAACCCGCAAAAGTGAAAACTTTTTCGACCGGCGACGTCGAAGAGATCAAGGTGATCGGCGTCCGGCGCGTCATCGCGCAGCGGTTGAGCGAAGCGAAACGCAACATTCCGCATTTCGCGTACATCGAAGAAGTCGACATCACGGAACTCGAATCGCTGCGTTCACACCTGAACGAGAAGCGCGACGCAAAGCTGACGTATCTGCCGTTCCTTGCGATGGCGCTGGTACGTGTGTTGCCCGACTTTCCACAGTGCAACGCGCACTACGATGCGGAGCGTGGTGTATTGCAGCGATACCGGCGCGTGCATCTGGGCGTGGCCACACAAACGCCCGATGGATTGAAAGTACCGGTGGTTCACAACGCGCAAGACCTGTCGTTGTGGGATCTCTCCAACGAGATCCGTCGCGTCAGCGAAGCGGCGCGCAACAACAAGGCGACGAAGGACGAGCTGGGCGGTTCGACCATCACGATCACCAGTCTCGGCCGCCTCGGCGGCATTGCGTCGACACCGATCATCAACGCGCCGGAAGTCGGCATCATCGGCGTGAACAAGGCGGTGCAGCGGCCGATGGTGCTGGAGGGTGCAGTGGCGATCCGCTTGATGATGAATCTGTCTTCGTCATTCGATCATCGCTTCGTCGACGGCTACGACGCTGCCGCATTGATTCAGGCGCTGAAGGAACGTCTGGAACATCCCGCTGCGATCTTCATGGAAGATTGAAGCCCGTGGCCCCTTCGCGTATTCGTATTGCCACCATGAGACCCGAAGCCGTTCCTCTTCGACTGGCGATGATGCTTACGGCGTTGTTACTGACCGGTTGCGGCTCGAGCGATTGGCGCACGGCGAGCCGGCAATCTGCGGGCATGGCGCCCGATCCCGCCATTGCCTCCGAAGCGGTCATTCAGGTGTATGGCGCGCCGACGTATGGCTGGCGCGGGTGGTTCGCGATTCACACGTGGATTGCGATGAAACCGTCGGGCGCGTCGCACTACGAGGTATACGAGGTGGTCGGCTGGCGCGCGCGCCGCGGGCTTCCGGTGCTGCGCATCGAGCGGGACATCCCCGACCGATACTGGTTCGGTAAGCGGCCCGAACTGCTGTTGGACAGGCGCGGCGAAGGCGTGGACGCGTTGATCACCGCGGTGGATGCGGCGGCGCGCGATTACCCATGGGCAAATACGTACCGCGCCTTTCCAGGGCCGAACAGCAACACGTTCCCGGCGTGGATTGCCAAGCGGGTGCCGGAACTCGGTCTCGAGTTGCCGTTAAAGGCGATTGGCTCAGGATGGAACGGCTGACGACTACTGCACGTGCAGATATCCATTGAGGTCCGTTCCGTCGAGACCTAGCAGCGCTTCAGGCTTGCCCTTCAGGTAACGATCGAGAAACGCGATCGCATAACGATCGATTGCCGCCGCGTTCGGCCGGCTTTAGAGACATGCAGCCACGTCGGGTCGACCGAGGCACGCGAGGTTCGTCCATTCGAAGTCGAGTTGCGCAGCGCCTTTGAGTTCGACGAAGTACCTCGGCGGCGACGTCATTCGGTACGCCTCCCGCTCGACGTCGCGCCTGTGCGCGTCCCACTCGAGCCTCGCAGTCTGATACATCACCGCTACGCCCAACTGAGTCAGCGTGCCTCGTTCGATAAACGGTTCGACGAACGGCCAGAGTACGATGACCGCTTTTATCTCGGGCGTTTTCCACGAGCGCCATCCGCCGGCCATTCCGATGACGGTGTAGCCTCCGAGAGAGTGCCCGATGGCGCCGACGTTCTTCGCATCGACAATCGGCGCGAGCGCGCGATCCTGTGCGACCAGACGCATCACGTCGCGCAAGTCGTACAAGCGGTCGACGGCGCTATCGTCGCTCCACAGGTGAGGCGCCAGAGACCATTTGTTGGAGGTGAGCGGTTTCAGGTCGTCGCTGCCGATCGGGCATCCGGCGTCGCGATGGTCCGGCGCGGCGACGACATAGCCGCGCCGCGCCAGTTCTTCGGTAATGAACACCGATTGCAGCGCGCAACCGCCGAACTCGTGTGAAAACAGCACCAGCGGCACGGCCGGACATGCCCCTAGCGGTGGTGATTCCGCGGCGACTCGACCCCTGTCCCCGGATCGCGAATATGCCATGGGGCGCTCGGGTTGGGCGGCCGGATACCACACTGCTACCTTGCGCCCGTCTTCGAGTTCGAGCACGCGATAGCCGACAGAATGCGGCGCGTCGCAGTGGAGCAGCAAGGATTCGCTCGACGCGCCGGCACTCAGCGCGAAGAGTGCCGCCAGCGCGACCCACCAACGAACTGTTCGAGGGGAAGCCCCGAGTGATGGCATCTCATACTCACTAACGACCTCGGTATTGCGGCTTGCGGCGCTCCGAAAACGCGCGCGCCGACTCTTCCGCGTCCTGCCGCGCCCGCCGCGCGATGCCGCCATATCGCGTTTCGTTCGCCGATGCTTCGGCGAAACTCGCTTCGAGTCCCGCCTGGATGGCCCGCTTCGTCACACGCACCGCCGCGGGCGGCAGATGACAGATCCTCTCAGCGAGTTCGTTTGCGGCGCTAAGCAGTTGATCGCTCGGCACCAGCCGGTCGAGCAAGCCGATCCGATAGGCTTCGTCGGCTTCGACGCGTCGGCTCGTCAGCGACAGATCCATCGCGCGGCTCAGGCCGACGATACGCGCAAGCAGAAACGACATGCCGCCTTCGGGAGGCAGGGAGCGTTCCTGGAATACCGTGACGAAGCTGCTGTCGGGACAGCCCACGCGCATGTCGCATGCAAGCGCCAGCGAAAATCCGGCACCGGCGGCCACGCCGTTCACCGCCGCGATCATCGGTTTGTCCACGCCGTAAAGCGCTTTGCCTTGCCTGCTGATCCAGGACTCCTCGTCGAGCAGTTCGTTGAGCGGTTTGTCGCCGTCATCCGGTGGCGGGCCCTGCAGGTCTGCACCGCTGCAGAAGCCGCGCCCGGCGCCGGTCCAGATGGCCACCCAGATATCGTCGTCCGCCTGAATACGCGCGATCGCGTCGAGCAGGTCGACCTTGTCGCTCTGATCGATCGCGTTCAAACGCTCGGGCTTGTTCAACGTCACGGTGGCGACGTGGCGGGAGTGGTCGAGGTCGAGAATCAGGTGGCGGTAGCTCATGGCACTCTCCGTGATCGATCGGTCGACACTACCACACGCCAATCCCGGACCAGGACGTCGCGCGTGCGCTGGTAAGATGAACCACCCGAGAAAGCGAGGTAGCTTCATGAAAGCGTCCGACCTGTTCGTACGGTGTCTCGAGGAAGAGGGTATCGAGTTCATTTTCGGCGTCCCGGGAGAGGAGAACGCCGACTTCATGTTGTCACTCGAACGCTCGACCAAAATCCGCTTCGTTCTCACGCGCCATGAACAGGGCGCGGCGTTCATGGCGGAGACCTACGGCAAGCTCACCGGCAATCCCGCGGGCTGTCTCGGAACGCTCGGGCCGGGCGCCACCAATCTCATTACCGGTGTGGCGGATGCGGACATGGACCACGCGCCGATGCTCGTGCTCACGGGACAGGGCTCGACGCGTCGGCTGCACAAGGAATCGCACCAGGTGATGGACGTGGTCGGCATGTTCGAGCCCGTTACGAAGTGGGCTGCGAGCGTTCGACATCCGGAGAACATTCCGGAGATGGTGCGCAAGGCCGTTCGGGTGGCGCGAACCGAAAAACCCGGTGCGGTGTTGATCGAACTGCCTGAAGACCTTGCGAAGCTGCAGACCGATGGCAATCCGTTACCGGTGCACCGGTTTCGCCGCGCCGTGACCGATGACAAGGTGGTGGATCGCGCGTTCGACCTCATTCGTAATGCGAAGCGACCGATCATCATCGCCGGTAATGGTTGCATTCGTCGTCGCGCGAGCAAACAGCTGCGGCTGCTCTGCGACAAGACGGGCATCGGCGTGGTGAGCACGTTCATGGCGAAAGGCTGCGTCGACATGGACGCGGAATACTGTCTGTTCACGGTCGGGCTCGGCACGCGCGACCGAATCAACCTCGCGATCGACGACGCCGACCTCGTCATCACGCTCGGCCTCGACATGGTCGAATACCATCCGCGGTTGTGGAATCCGAGCGGTGAGAAGCTGGTCATCCACGCGGATTTTCTGCCGGCCGAAATCGACGATCGCTACATGCCGCGGGTCGAACTCGTGGGTGATCTCGCGCACTCGCTGTGGATGCTGAATCAGCGCGTCGATGCGAACGGCAAGCTCTCGTTCGATCTGGCAAAACAGCGCGAGACCCGCCGCGAAATGCTGGCGGACATCGCCGAATGTTCGACCGACGATACTGACGGATTGATCCGGCCGCAGAAGGCGTTGTGGGACGTTCGTGACGCGATGGGACCGCACGACGTGCTGTTGTCCGATGTCGGAGCGCACAAGATGTGGATCGCGCGACTGTACGCGTGCCACGAACCGAACACGTGTCTGATTCCCAACGGCTTCTGTTCGATGGGTGGGGCGTTGCCGGGCGCAATCGCTGCGTCGCTGGTGTTTCCCGATCGACGCATCCTGGCGATTGCAGGCGACGGTGGATTCATGATGAACGTGCAGGAAATGGAAACCGCACGCCGTCTGAACAGCCGCATCGTGGTGATGGTGTGGGAGGACGGCGGATACGGGCTGATTCAGTGGAAGCAGTCGAACGAATTCGGGCGCCACACCAATCTCGCATTCGGAAATCCGGACTGGCTGCAGCTGGCAAGCGCGTTCGGTTGGAATGGACACGTATGCAGAAAGAGCAAAGACCTGAGAGGCGTGCTCGAAACGGCGTTCGACGAAGACGGACCGAGTCTCGTCGTGATTCCGATTGACTACAGAGAAAACCAGCTGCTGACGAAGAAACTCGGAGAACTCACGTGCAAGAACTAGCGCTAACGGCAAAACACTGGGGATTGATGCTGGAGAGTAAGGCCGCAGGGGCCGGCACCGTGACTGTAGTTGCGCCGTACGACGGCGCGTCGATCGCATCGGTCGAAACCGCAGGGCCGAAGCAGGCAGAGGACGCGCTCGCGGCAGCGTACGCCCTGTACCGCAACCGTGCAGGCTGGCTGCGATTGCATCAACGCGTCGCCATTCTCGAGCGCCTCGCCGTTTTGATGAGCGAGCATCAGGGCATACTCGCGCTTGAGGCCGCTCGCGAAGGCGGGAAACCGCTGGTCGATTCGCGCGTGGAGATCACGCGCGCCATCGACGGCGTGCGTCTCTGCATCGAACACATTCGCGGGCATGCCGGCGACGTGATTCCGATGGGAACCACCGCGGCCGCCGCAGGCCGCGTTGCGTTCACGCAAAAGGAACCGATCGGCGTGGTCGTTGCCGTGAGCGCGTTCAATCATCCCCTCAACCTGATCGTTCATCAGGTGCTGGCCGCAGTCGCGGCGGGTTGCCCCGTAATCGTCAAACCAGCGAGCACCACACCGCTATCGTGTTTGCGCCTCGTCGCGTTGCTGCGCGAAGCGGGATTGCCGGCGGGCTGGTGTCAGGTTGCCGTGAGCGGCCGTGCGGTGGCGGAGCAACTCGTCACCGATCGTCGTGTGGCGTTCTTCAGCTTCATCGGCAGCGGCGAAGTGGGTTGGGCGCTGCGTTCGAAGCTTGCGCCGGGCACTCGTTGCGCACTCGAACACGGCGGCGTTGCGCCGGTGATCATCGGGCCAAACGCAGATACGGAGTTGTCGATCAACGCCGTTCTGAAGGGCGGCTTCTATCACGCGGGCCAGGTGTGCGTGTCGGTGCAGCGCGTGTATGTTCCGCGCGCGCAGGCGCGCGACTGGGCACAGGCGTTGGCGGATCGCGCAAGGCGTTTGAAGATCGGCGATCCCACGGATGCTGCCACGGAGGTCGGTCCGCTGATTCAACACAGCGAAACGAAGCGCATTCACGAATGGGTGTTGGCCGCGGTGGAGGCGGGCGCGGAACGGTTGTGCGGCGGCGATCCCATGAGCGCGAGCACCTATCCCGCAACTGTGTTGTTCGAACCGCCCCTCGATGCCGATGTCAGCCGCAAGGAGATCTTCGGCCCCGTGGTGTGCGTTTACGGATACGACGACATCGATCAGGCGTTTGGCTGGGCGAACGATCTGCCGTTTTCGTTCCAGGCGGCAATCTTCACGCGCGATCTCGATGCCGCGTTGCGCGGTTTCAAACATCTCGATGCATCCGCGGTGATGGTCAACGATCACACGGCGTTTCGCGTTGACGGCATGCCGTTCGCTGGCCTGCGCGAATCCGGTCTCGGAGTAGGAGGCATCCCGCACACGATCGACGACATGCAGATCGACAAAATGCTCGTGATCAAGTCGGCCAATCTATGAGGCTGATAGCCACTAAAAGATCTTATAAACAGCTACTTAGAGCGATCTTCTAAAGCTTTCTATAGCGACGCTTGCGATGCGTTCGACGTGCCTTGGCTCACCCTTCCAATGGTGTGGAAGAAACCGAATGCCGATCACCGGGGACCTACGCGCGGGATC
>CAZLDA010000227.1:0-6653 GCA_964557875.1 uncultured Pseudomonadales bacterium
CACTACTACCTCGCGCACACGATCGACCTCGAGCCGGCACTGACGTGGCTCGAGCGGCGCAACGCGCAGCGTCCGATCGAGCAGCGGCTGGTGTACGGCGTGCTGCTGTTGAAGGCGGTTGCACGTGCAGTGAGGGACGCGCCGTCGCTGAACGGTTACTGGCGCGACGATGCGTTCTTTGCGGCCGACACCGTCAATCTCGGCGTGGTCATTTCGCTTCGCAGCGGCGGACTCGCGGCGCCCGCGCTGCTCGATGCTGCGTCGCTCGACGTCGACACGCTGATGGAGGCGTTGAAGGACGCGACCGAGCGCGCTCGTCGGGGCCGGCTGAAGAGTTCGGAGCTCACGGCGGCGACGATCACGGTATCGAGCCTCGGCGACATCGGTGTCGAAGCGATCTATCCGATCATTCACCCGCCGCAAGTCGCGATCGTCGGTTTCGGCGCCATCGTGACGCAGCCATGGGTAGTCGACGGCGGCCTGCACGTTCGCCGCGTCGTAACCGCAACGCTCGCGGCCGATCATCGCGCGAGCGACGGCCATGAAGGCGCGCGCATGCTCGCGGCGGTGGCCCGATATCTGATGAAGCCGGAGGCATTGTGACCGAAGCTCAGCTGAGGGAAGCCATATTGCAGGCCTTGTTCTCGGTGGCGCCCGAAGCCGAAGGCGAGCGGCTCGATCCGTCTGCGAATCTGCGCGATCAGCTCGATATCGACTCGATGGATTTTCTGAATTTCCTGATCGCGCTGAAGGATACGGTGGGTGTCGAAGTGCCCGAGGCCGACTACGCGCAGGTTGCGAGCCTCGACGACTGCGTCCGGTATCTCGCGGCACGACAGCGAGCGTGAGCCCGGAGCACTTTTGCGACGCAATCGCGGCGCGACTCTGACGCGACGCAACTGCCCGGCGTCGGACGGGCTTTGCTTCGCATCGCGTGCAGTCTTACAAGACCTTGGCAAAGCGCGCCAGCGCCTCAGTGAATTTGTCGGGATCGTACGCGAGGCAGATACGGATGTAGCGTTCGTTTTCGGCGTGATCGCGCGGACCGAAGGACATACCCGGCGAGACGCCGATGTTGGCATTGAGGAACAAAGAGTCGGCAAACGCGAGACTGTCCGTCACACCGTCCACCGCAATGTATCCGTAGAACCCGCCGGGCGGTTCGGCCCAGCTCAATCGCTGGTGAGTACCGACGAATTCCGCGAGCTGCGCGCGGTTGCGGCGACAGCGGTCGAGCTGCAAAGCAACGAACGCGTCGCCCTGTTCGATCGCGGCGATTGCGCCGGCTTGTACGAAGCTGGTGGCGCCTGTATTGCTCGATACGGAGACGACGCCGAACGCCTCGGCGATGCGGCGCGGGTGAATCACCCAGCCCACACGCCAGCCGGTCATCGCCCAGGCTTTCGAAAAACTGTTCACGACGAAGACTGCGTCTTCCGGTTCGGCGAGCGTTGCGAAACTCGGTGCGTGTGACGACCCGTCGTACATGATCGGGCCGTACACTTCGTCGGCGATGATGCCGATGCCTCGGGTGCGGCACGCTTCGAGCAGCGCGCGTTGCTCCACCATCGACATCACCCAGCCGGTTGGATTGGAGGGCGATGCAAGGAAAACCGCTTTGGTGCGCGCGCTCATCGAGTCGAGTACTTCGTCCATGTCGAGCCGCCACGGCCCGTCTTGATCGCGCCTCAGCCAGACGAAGCGCGGCACACCGCCGGCAATCTCGATCGCTTGAAAGATGTTCGGCCACATTGGCGCGATCACGATCACCTCATCGCCGCCGCGGACGAGACATTGAACCGAGTGCATCACCGCAAGCATGGCGGACCCCGGCACGGTGATGCGCTCGACGTCGAGGTCGGCATTCACACGCCGCTTGTGCCAGTCGCGAATTGCTTCGCGCAGCCGCAGCACGCCGCGTGCGGGTGTGTAGAACGTCATGCCGTCGTCCAGCGCGCGCTTCGCCGCGGCGCGGATGAAATCCGGCGTCGGCAGATCGCTCTCGCCGTACCACAGTGGAATCAAACCGGGCCGATCGCCGCGGCCGCGGCTGACCAGCGTGATGCCGCTGGGCGTAAGCGCTGCAACATCACTGCGAATGGGGTCAATCATGATGCTGTCATAGCCTCAGTTCGTAGCGGATCTCTATCTCGTGGCGGATCAGGGAGCGTCCGCGTTGGTTAACCCAACGATTCGCGAGATCGAAGTCGAGACCGTCCGCGCGTTGCGGGCGGATCGTGACCACTCCGTCGAAGTAAGTCGGGCCGTCGGTGTAAACGACCGCCCGGTTCAGTCCGGCAGTCCCAGAACGCGCTTTGCGATTACGTTCAACTGCACTTCGCTCGTGCCGCCTTCGATCGAGTTCGCTTTCGAGCGCAGCCACTGCCGCGTGGTGTTCAGCTCGCGATCGCTGAACGTCGCGCCGTCCCAACCCACCGCCTGTGTGCCCATCGTTTCGAGCAGCACTTCATATTTGCGTTTGTTCTGCTCGGTGCCGTAGTACTTGAACATCGAGCTGAGGTTGCCGTCGGCGCGGCCGGCCTTCGTCTCTTCTACGGAACGCCCCAACGTCAGTTGAAAGGCGCGATCGTTCATTCGGTGGCTGGTGATCTTGGAACGGATCGCCGGGTCGGCGATGCGACCGGCCTGCTCGCCGACGTATTCCTTTGCGATGTCTTCCATCTTGCGGCCGGTTGCGCCGAGCGCGGAGTTGCCGCCGATACCCGCCACCATCTGGCGCTCGTGCTGCAGCAGGCGCTTCGCGATCGTCCAGCCGTGGTTCATCGTGCCGACGAGGTTCTGTTTCGGCACTTTGACGTTGTCGAAGAACGTCTGGCAGAACGGCGACGAGCCGCTGATCAGACTGATCGGCGACGTGGTGACGCCGGGCGACGCCATATCGAAGAGCAGGAAGCTGATGCCTTCGTGCTTCGGCACATCGAAGTTGGTTCGCACGAGACAGAAGATCCAATCCGCTTCGTCGGCGTACGACGTCCAGATCTTCGAGCCGTTCACGAGGTAGTAGTCACCCATGTCTTCGGCACGCGTGCGCAAGCCGGCGAGATCCGAACCGGAGCCGGGTTCCGAGTAACCCTGGCACCAGCGGATTTCACCGCGCACGATCTTCGGAAGGTGCTCGAGCTTCTGCGCCTCGTTGCCGAACTCGAGCAGCGCCGGCCCGAGCATCCAGATGCCGAAACTCGACAACGCAGGGCGCGCATTGATGCGGCCGAGTTCCTGTTGCAGCACGCGGTTCTCGTCGATCGTCAATCCACCGCCGCCGTATTGCTTCGGCCACATCGGGCACGTCCAGCCTTTCTCTGCCATCCGCGTCAGCCATACGCGCGATTCGGGATTGACGAATTTCTCGCGACGGCCGCCCCAAACGGTTTCTTCTTCGTTGCCGGGGGTACGCATCGACGGCGGACAATTCGCCTCGAGCCAGGCGCGGGTTTCGCTGCGGAACGTATCGAGATCGCTCACGGTCATCACCTTGATCAGTCGTTAGGTTGCGATTTTAGCGAGGTTCTCGTTGCGCGCGCAGCCACTTCGCGGCGCGATGTGTCGCGAAGCTGCGCGCATTTGCCTTCTGCTATAGTTCCGCCGATCCACGAAACACGAGAAAACGATGGCAGGCACCGATGTGGCCTTCGATGGTCGGAGCTTTCGCAATACGCTGTCGCAGTTCTGCACTGGCGTAGTCATTGCGACCGGTGTGCTCGACGGGCAGCCTGCGGGATTTGCCGCGCAATCGTTCACCTCGTTGTCGCTCGACCCGCCGCTCGTCGCGGTATGTCCTGGCAAGACCAGCACGAGTTGGCCGAAGCTGCGACGCTCCGGCAGCTTCTGCATCAACGTGTTGTCGGCGCGCCAGAAAATTGTGTGCGACCAGTTTGCGAAGCCGGGTCAGTTCGCCGACATCGCGTGGAAGCCCGGCGTCACCGGCTCTCCGGTGCTCGACGGCGTGATTGCGTACATCGATTGCGATCTCGAGGCCGAACACGATGCCGGCGATCACGTCATAGCAGTGGGCCGGGTTCGCGATCTGCAGATTCTCGATGCCGGAGCAGAGCCACTGCTGTTCTTCCGCGGCACTTACGGACGCTTCGAGACTTTCATATAGGGTCAGCCAGGCGCCGCGCCTCAATCCATTCGTTGGGGATTCAGAAATGTTCAAGACCCGGGTCTGCGAGATATTGGAGGTCGAGTTTCCGATCGTATTGGCTGGTATGGGCGGCGCGAGCACGCCTGAACTGGCCGCGGCGGTCTCGAACGCGGGCGGTCTCGGTGTGCTTGGCGCCGCGGGTTGCGGACCGAAGCAGCTGCGCGAGTGGATTCGTCGCACGCGCGAACTGACTGACAAGCCATTCGGCGTCGACACGCTGCTGCCGGCGTCTGTGAGACGTGCGGACTACTCGCACAGCGACGGACCCACGCCGATGGACCTGCTGCCGGAGATGCAGGCATTCGCCGCACACTTCATGCAGGCGCAGCATCTCGAGCCCGTAGACCCGGCCACGTTGCGACAGCGGCGCGAACCCGGCGAGCCGGCGCCGTTGTCGAAGGAATACTTCGACGCGCCGATGGAAGTGGTGATCGAAGAACGCGTGCCGGTGTATGCGTCGGGGCTCGGCAATCCGGGCCCCTGGATGAAACGGTTGCGCGCCAACAACACGAAAGTGATGTGCGTTGTCGGCAAGGTGAAACACGCCGTTCAGGTGATTCAGGCGGGCATCGACATCGTCGTCGCGCAAGGTCACGACGGCGGCGGCCACAATTCGCCGATCGGCACGATGGCGCTGATTCCGCAAGTGGTCGATGCAGTGGGCGACGTTCCTGTGCTCGGCGCGGGTGGCATCACCGATGGCCGAGGAATAGCGGCGGCGATGATGCTCGGTGCCGAAGGCGTTTGGGGCGGCTCGGCGTTTCTCGCGTCGCACGATGCGGGCATTGAGGATTTGCAGCTGGAGGCCTTGGTCGATGGCAGCGAAGACGGCACGGTGGTGTCGCGCAGCGTTACCGGCAAACCGGCTCGCATCATTCGCAGTCTTTGGACCGACGCCTGGGAGCGCGCGGAGAAAACGCCGTTGCCGATGCCTTATCAAGGCGCTGTGTCGGGTCCGGTACTCGCGGCTGCAACACGCGACAAACGCGGCGACGTGAATCCGGGTTTCGCAGGGCAGGGTATCGGTCTGATCAAATCGGTGCGCCCGGCGGCGGAAATCTTCAAGGAGCTCGTGTGGGGAGCCGAGCAGGCGCTGAAGCGCAGTTCGAACTGGATTTAGCATGGCGAAAGAGCATCACTACATTCGCACCACGCTGATCGGCGGCGTGCTGGTCGTTCTGCCGCTGTTCGTATTCGCGAACCTCTTGTTGTGGCTGGGCACCTGGATCGGTGGCAAGACGGCTCCCGTGGCGGCGTACGAATCGAGCGATCTCAATGTGCCGATGTGGGTCGGCCAATCGCTGTCGATCGTCGCTATCCTGCTCGCGTGTTTCGTACTCGGCGCAATCGTCAGCACGCGCTTCGGTAATCGCGCCTTCAACTGGCTCGAACGCAACACAGTGCAGCGCATGCCGGGCTACAAGCCTGTGAAGGAGATCGTGAGCTATCTCGGTGGACGCGAACAGAATCCGTTTGCGCGGCCGGTGCTCGTAACGGTGGGAGAGGACCTGCGCCTCACCGGTTTTCTCGCTGACGAAGGTCCTGAGGGGACGACCGTGTTCGTTCCCACCGGACCGAACCCGACCACCGGGCTGATTCTGCACGTGTTGCCGTCGCAGGTGCAGCGCGTGTCGATGCCCGGCAGCGACGTGCTGCAGACAGTCATTGCGTGCGGGGCGGGTTCTCAGCGTCTGCTGCGGTCGATCGTGCAGCCTGGCGTCGCGCTCGCAGAAACCGTATCAACCATATCAGCAGAGCGCCGCTGACCAACGCGCCGAGTATTCCCAGCTGGTAGCTCTTGCTCGATCCGAGCAGCGCTTCCGCCGTATGGCCGAAGTAAAAGCCGATGGCGGGAATGGACGTCGCCCAGATGAATGCGCCGGCCGCATTCAGCGCGATAAAGCGTGGCCACTCGATCGAGGTGATGCTTCCGGCGACAAAAGGCGTCGCATTCCTGATGCCGTAGATGAAGCGAAAACCGAGCAGCACCGGGATCTGATAACGGTTCAACAAGCCTTCGGCTTCCGTCATACGACGCTGCACCATTGGCGATTTCGGCTTCCAGCGTGAACCGTATTTGCGTCCGAGCCAGAACGCCGTCTGATCGCCGCAGAACGAACCGGCGAACGTCACCACCATCACGAGCTTCAGGTCGAGCAGGCCGCCGTGAGCGATGAAGCCGCCAAGCAGCGCGACCGATTCCCCTTCGAAGAAGGTGCCGATGAACACCGCCACATAGCCGTACTGTTGGATCCACTGCGCAATTTCGTTCATCTGTGGCTCGCCGTCACTGGCCCGGCTACTGTAACTGCTTCGACCCGGTGAGTAAGTGCGGGGACGGACGGAGTGAACTACGTTGGCGCGTCAAACTCCCCGTGCCCGAGGTAGATCGCTCACTACAACGCGGCTTTCGCCGCAACTAACACGCCATCTGCGTCGACCCGCTTCGCATAGCCCTTCACAAACACCTTGCCGACGATTATTCCTT
>CAZLDA010000228.1:0-6651 GCA_964557875.1 uncultured Pseudomonadales bacterium
TCTGGCTCTTCGGCGAGCGCTTCGTGGAAGCGCGGCATTTCGGAGGCTGTCAGGAAACGATCGCGTGACCGCTCGCGAAACCGTTGGATGAACTGCGCCGGGTTGTCGCCTGTCAGATACTCCCACGCGCGGGCCTTATTGAGGATCGCGCGCAGGAGCGCGTGGGCCTTGTTGGCGGTGCGTTGGCGACCCTGTTGGCCGTAGCTGCGATGCAACCGCGCCACTGCGTCTCGGGTGACTTCAGACAAGCGCAGACGACCGAGCGCAGGGGCGATGTAGTGTTCAAACGTGTAGCGCGCGTACTCCGGGCGTTTGTTGTGTTGCTGGCTATGGTCGCGAAAGTAGATCTCGAAGAACTCGGTGAGCGTGAGTTCGGCACGTTCCCGTTGAATCGCGCCGGCGGGGTCTTCGCCAGCGTCATAGGCGATGTGGAATCCCGCGGCCTTTTCGCGCGCGATCTGTACGCTGCATTCGGGGAATCGACCGAGCTTGATGCGCTTGGGCCGGCCGCGGTACTTACGGATGAAGTAGAAGGTCTTGGTGCCGTAGGGCGCGGGTGTGACAATGAGCGTCAGTCCGCGGACCTTGGTGTCGGTGAACGTGAGGTTGCGTTTTTCAACCGGTTCGATCGAGTCGATGAACGACTTCGTGAAATGGGCTTTGGACATATCGCGACCTTTGGCTTCCCGTAGCCTCGCGCCGTCCTTTGCAACCTATTTGCAACCCAACAGATGAATTCTGCCGAATCGAGCTGAACACCGGCTGAACAGGAATGGAGGCTAACAAGTTGTTTACGTTGATGAAGCGGAACGTCGATGAACGCTACCGCATCCCAACGAATTCACAAAGGCGCGATCTCCGAAGCCAAAGGTCGCGCGTTCGAATCGCGCCGGGCGCGCCAAATTTCCCAGCCTCCAGTGCGTCTCACGCAACTGCCATAGTAGTAGAGTCCCCTACTCGTCCAAGAGTGACGCCAATGGAATCACCGCACCCGAAGCTGCCGCGCAAGACGCGCGAACTTCACAGCCACCATTTCGACTCGACGATCTGGAACGATCTGAAGTTCCGCGACGACGACATCGTCATCGCGACGTATGCGAAGTCCGGCACCACATGGATGCAACAGATCATCGCGCAGATGATGTTCGGTGGTGATCCGAACCTGGAAGTGGCCGAGATGTCGCCGTGGCTCGATCTTCGCGTGCCACCCAAGGCGGTGAAGCTGCCGCTGGTGGAAGCGCAGACGCATCGACGGTTTTTGAAGACCCATCTGCCGGTCGATGCGCTCGTGTTCTCACCGAAGGCGCGTTACGTCTATATAGGACGAGACGGGCGTGATGTGGTGTGGAGTCTCTACAACCATCACTCGAACGCGAATACGGTGTGGTACTCGGCATTGAACGACACGCCCGGCCGAGTCGGTCCGGCCATCGAACCGCCGGGCGACATTCGCCGCTACTGGCGCGACTGGATGGACAAGGACGGCTTTCCGTTCTGGTCGCTGTGGGAAAACGTTCGCTCCTGGTGGGAGATCCGCGAACTGCCGAACGTGCTGTTCGTGCATTTCGAATCGATGAAGCGCGACATGCAGGCAGAGATGCGGCGCATCGCGGCATTTCTCGAGATCGAAGTCGACGAATCGCGCTGGAATGACATCGTCGAATACTGCTCGTTCGATTGGATGAAACGAAACGCCACGAAGAGCGTACCGCTGGCGGGCGCGTTCTGGGACGCGGGTGCGGAGGTATTCATCAATAAAGGTGTGAATGGTCGGTGGCGCGACACGCTAACGGCGGCCGACGTTGCGGAATACGAAACACGGGCGGTGAGTGAGTTGGGGCGCGAATGTGCGGCGTGGCTTGCAACCGGTTCCATGATCCAGCGCAAAAGCTAGCGCGATCAACCCGGCTACTTCGGCTTCGGCGGCCTCGAACCCGCGCTGGTGATCAACGCCGCCACTACATTTACGCCGACACTCACCAGTATCGGCACGAGGTAAGTGTGGCTCACGTCGAACGCGAATCCCGCCGCGCTAGGACCTACTAGGGCCCCAAACCCCACGCTCGTGTACAGCACGCCGATGATGCCGCTCACGCTGCGGCCGCCGAAGTAGTCCATCACCAGCGCTGGCAGTATCGCCACCCATCCGCCGTAGAAGAGTCCGAACAACAACGCGAACGCGGCGAGCAACCAGAAGCCGGATGCGATGGCCCAGATCGCCAACGACGCCGCCATGCCGACGTACATCGCCAGCACGAACGACGGGCGTCCTATTCGATCGGCCAGTCCGCCGAGGAAGAAGCGGCCGACGGTGCTGCCGACGCCGATCACGCCAAGCAGCAGCACGGCGGACGATTGTGGAACCTGGTGATCGACTGCAAACGGCACCAGATGTACGAACGGAACGAACACGCCGAACGAGCAGATCAGGCAGGCCGAGTAGAGCGAGAAAAATTGCCGCGTGCGTATCGCGTCGCGCAGCGAAGTACCTGAAGGCGCAGAGGCTGGTGTGTTCGGTGCCACGAAGTCTCCGTCGGGCGCGAGATTGCGCGCCGCCGGATCGTTCGCGATGAACAGCGACATGCCCACGCCCAGTACCACCGCGACGACGCCGAGCACCACATACGCTTCGCGCCAGCCAACGCTTTCGATCAGGTGCGACGCGAACGGCGGCATCGCCAGTGTTCCAACGCCGATGCCGCTGACTGCGAGCCCCGACGCGAAGCCGCGGCGCTTCACGAACCAGCGTTGCACCGCACCGACCACCGGCACGTACGAGCAGCCGACGCCGAGACCCACGCCGAGTCCGTACGCCACGTACACCTCGACGATGGTTCGCGCCGCAGCGGCGAATGCGAGTCCCGCGCCTACCAGGAACATGCCGAGAATCGCGAAGCGACGTGAACCCCAGCGATCCGCGAGGGGTCCGCTGACCATACCGAGGCTGAAGTAGAGAAAACCGGCGAGCGAGAACACGAGCGACACCGATCCGCGCGAAGCGCCGAACTCGCGTTGCAGCGACTCGACGAATGCGCTGAACGTGTACGCGCAGCCGAATCCGACGAAGGTGACGGTGAACGCAGCGGCTACTACGAACCATCCGTAGAACACGCGCGGATTGGGTGAAGCGGCATTCATGCTTGCGTTGAACGTCCGGTCGGCGTGTCGATTGAATCTGAATCGATGCTGCGTTTAGTCTCGTCAAACGATGGCGGATT
Source organism: uncultured Pseudomonadales bacterium (assembly GCA_964557875.1). Lineage (GTDB taxonomy): Bacteria > Pseudomonadota > Gammaproteobacteria > Pseudomonadales > Azotimanducaceae > DATJGR01. Next base: position 3,219 of record CAZLDA010000228.1, read on the forward strand.
CGTATCGCTACAAGGCCTTTATCAGCTACGCGCACGAAGATGAGGCATTTGCCGCCTCGTTGCATCGTCGGCTGGAACGATTCGTGGTGCCGAAGCAGCTGCGATCGGTTCCCTCGGCGCGGCACCTCGGAACGTTCTTCCGCGATCGCGATGAACTCGCATCAGGTGGACGGCTGTCCACATCGATCGTCAGCGCGATCGAAGAAGCGCAGTTTCTGATCGTGGTGTGTTCCGACGCCTCCGCGCGATCCGAATGGGTGGGGCGCGAGATCGCAGCGTTCCTGCGTGTCCGCTCGCTCGATCAGGTGCTGCTGATCGTTCCCAATGATGCTCCGGCCGGCGACCTTTCATTTCCGCCAGCGCTTGGCGGTGAGAACGAATTGCTCGCAGCCGATGCGCGTCCATCCGGCGATGGCGCGCCCGCGGCGTTCTCCAAGCTCGTCGCCGGGTTGTTGCAGGTTCCGCTCGATACGCTCGTGCAACGCGAGCGGCAACGAAGAAGGCGGCGGATGCTCGTGGCGACCGGTGGCGCGGCGGCGCTCGCGGTTGCGGCGGTCACGTCTGTGTACCTGGTGCGATCGGCCGCGAGCGAGGCAGAGGCACGCCGTCAGCAGGCGGCATCGTTCGCGGGTTTGTTCGTCGACAGCCTCAACGAACGCATCACGCGTTACGAGAAAGTGGGCACGCTCGATAGCGATCTTACGAAGGCGCTCGAATTCTTCGCAACGCTGCAACCCGACGAAATGGATCCGAAGACGCTGAACGATTACCGCACCGCGCTGATTGGCATCGGCAACGTGCGAATCCGGCAAGGCAAACCGCAAGCGGCACTGGAGGTGTATGCCAGGGCGAGCGAGCTGAGCCGTTCTATGGTGACGCGTGAAGGCAATGAGGCGCGGCATTGGCACAACCTCGCGATGCTCACGTACTACATTGGCGAGGCGCACTGGGAGATGCAGGATTTCCCGGAGACAGCCAAGCGCATCGTGGAAGCGCTCGAATACGCCGAGCGGGCGGCGTCGCTAGCGCCCGATGAGTTCGAATATCGGATCGAAGTCGTTTTCGAGCTGACGAATCTCGGTGCCACGAATACGCGTCTCAAACGATACGACGCCGCAGTAGAGGCCCTGCAGCGATCGATCGACGAGATCGCCCGCCTGCGCGCGAGCACGTCGGGTCACGAACAGGATTTGCTGGAACAGGAAGTGGAGGCCATCTCGTGGCTCGGTGAGATCGCGCAGAAGCGGTCGCGGTACAAGGAAGCGTTCGAATGGCACGAACGCGAAATTCGTCTGCGCGAACAGCTGATCGAGGCGACGCACGACAATCCGCACCACATCGCGCGGTTGGGCGACGCGCTCGGCTACTACGCGGACTCGTTGTCGGCCGTCGGCGATACGAAGCGCGCGGTTGAAATGCTGAAACGCAGGGTCGAAGTGTCGAATCGCGCCGCGGTAACCGATCCCGAGAACGCGTTCTATCGGGAGCGGGTACTCATCGGCCAGGCGATGCTCGCAAATGCATTGTTCGAGGCGGGCGACGTAGCGGATGCGGCGAAGATGCTTGATGCGGCAGAGAGTGGCATGCAGGCGATGATCGCAAGCGACATGCAGGCCGAGGCGGTGAAGCAGGATCTGATTTATGTCGCCTCAACGCGCGCATATCAGGTGCTTCGCACCGACCCGAACCACGCGTTCGAGATCGCGAACGCAGCAGCCGATCAGGCGATGAGTCTGCTCGACCGCGACCACGTGAATTCGATCCTGCTCTTCTACTATCTGCGTTGCGCGGCGGTACTCGCAGCGGCGCAGCAGCTCTCGGGCAAATCGTCGCCGGCGCAGATCCAGAATGCGCTGTCGCTCGCAATTGCTCATGGCAGTTCCGAGTCGACGGCCGACCTCGCATACCAGGCGATCCTGCTGAGCGCGGTAGGTCGGCGCGACGAGGCGCTGCCACTGAAGCAGCATCTCGAGAGCGTGGGGTATGAACCCGTGTTCTATCGTTCCGTGCTCGATGCATTGGAACCGTCGCGCGATTAATGGGTAACAATGCAATGGAAATCTCCGACGACGATCTCGTTCGATTCGAAGCGGAAGGGGCGGCGCTGCCTGCGGCGAACGCCGAGGGTTATGTGGCGTGTGACGGCGCGCGCATCTGGTACGCGAGCATGGGTGCCGGTCCGCCGGTGATTCTGCTCCATGGCGGCATGGGACATGGCGGCAACTGGGGATATCAGGTTCCGGCGCTGGTGAGCAGCGGTTATCGCGCCGTCGTGATCGACAGCCGCGGTCATGGCCGCAGCACGCGCGATGATCGACCGTATAGCTATGAGTTGATGGCCGCCGATGTCGTTGCGGTGATGGACGAGTTACGAATCGACCGAGCCACGTTCATCGGCTGGAGCGACGGTGCATGCATTGCGATGGTGCTCGGCGCGCAATTGCCCGAGCGCGTCGCCGGCGTGTTCTTCTTCGCGTGCAACATGGACCCGAGCGGCACGAAACAGATCGAACCGAGTGCCGTGCTGTCGCGCTGCTTCGGTCGCCACGTGAAAGATTACGCGCGGTTGTCGGCAACACCCGATCAATTTCAGGCGTTTGCCGATGCCGTGGGGCAGATGCAACGCACCGAGCCGGACTACTCGGCGGCCGATCTCGCCGCCATTACTGTGCCCGTTGCCATCGTGCAGAGCGAATGCGACGAGTTCATCAAACTGGAACACGCCGAATATCTGGCGCGAACCATCCCGGGTGCGGAACTGGTGATGCTCGAAGGCGTCAGTCACTTCGCACCGCTGCAACGGCCAGGATACTTCAATGAAGCGATGCTTCAGTTCGTGGCGCGTGCGCAACGCGAAGGTCGTTCACGGCCAACCTGAAAATCGCGGCACGTGCGCGTTCGCCAACGATGCTACGTTGGGGCATGAACAGTGACGAAGTGCGCCGCGCTTACGACATCGTTGCCGGCCAATATCACACCCGTTTCGCGGATGAGCTGACGCACAAGCCGTTCGATCGCATGTGGCTGGAGCGGCTTGTGACGGATTTGCCGCGCGATGCTCGTGTGGTAGAGGTCGGTTGCGGTGACGGGCACGTTGCCGCGTATCTCGCCGCGCGAGGCGTAAATATCGGAGGGATCGATCTGTCGCCGGAGATGATTCGGGTAGCGCAGCGCGCGTATCCCCATCTCCGTTTCTGTGTTGGCGATGTACTTGCGCTGCCCTACGCCTCGGCGAGCTTCGAGGCGATCGTTGCGTTCTATTCGATCGTCAATCTAACGGCGTGGGATTGCCGCGTCGCATTTGCCGAATTCGGCCGGGTGTTGTGCGCGGGTGGTGTTGCAACGCTTGCATTCCACATCGGTGAGGAACGTTTGCGCACGAACGACTGGTGGGGAACGACAGCGTCGCTCGACTTTTACCTGCACCCACTGG
>CAZLDA010000229.1:0-3357 GCA_964557875.1 uncultured Pseudomonadales bacterium
CGAGCTTCTTGCCGAACGTGGTGCGGTTCGTTACGTGCGCAGTGGCCATATCGAGCGCACGTTGCGCCATCGCAACGTTGTGCATGCCGTGGCGCAGGCGGCCGTACGCGAGGCGGTGTTGCCCCATATTGAAGCCGTTACCTTCGCCACCGAGCAGATTCTCTGCGGGAATTTCCAGGTTTTTGATTTCAACTTCGGAGTGGCCACCGCCAAGGATGTGCGACAGCGGACCTTCCATTGCCATCGTCGGGATGTCGCGCTTGATCTTGTAGCCGGGGTTCGGCAGCTCGACCAGGAAGGTAGAGAACTGCTTGTGGCGCGGCGCGTTGGGATCGGTCTTTGCCATTACGAGCGCGATGTCGGCAACGCTTGCGGCCGACGAGAACCACTTTTCGCCGTTCAGCACGTAGGCGTCGTTGCCTTTGCGGTCGGCGCGCGTCTGCATGCCGGTGGCGTCGGCGCCTGCGGCTTTTTCGGTCATCGAATAGCAGATGCGCTTGTCGCCGTTCAGCAGCGGCTTGAGGAATTTCTCTTTCTGATGCGGTGTGCCGTGTTCCAGCAGCGTCATCATGGTTGCGTCGTCGGGGCCTTGCGTGTTCATCGACAAGGCGCCGAGATAACTCTCGCCGAGCTCCATCTGTACCAGCGCATTGGCCAGCGGTCCCAGTCCCATTCCGCCGTATTCCTTTGGAATGAACGGACACCAAAGCCCTTGTGCGCGCGCTTTCTTGCGCAGTTCACCAAGCACCTTCTTGTAGTCTTCGCCGGCGATCAGCCGTTTTTCGGCCGGCATGCATTCGTCGTGCACCCAGGCGCGAATGCGCTGGCGCAGTGCCTGAGCTTCGGCGGGTATTGCGAAATCGATAGCCATTGGATTCTCCCTCTCGTATTGGGTCGATGAAGCCCGGGTATCTTGCGCTCACCGCCCGTCATCAGCCAAATTCGCGCTCCTGAACTTCAACATCACTGATGGTGATATCGGAATGAACCTTCGGGGCATAGATCTCAATCTGCTGCCGATCTTCGAAACCATCTATGTGGAACGCAATCTGACGCGCGCGAGCGAGGTGCTGCATACCACGCAGCCGGCGCTGAGCAATGCACTGGTGCGCTTGAGGCGGGCATTCGGTGACCCGCTCTTCATCCGATCGGGCCGCGGCATGACGCCCACGCCCGAAGCCGAGCAGCTGATCGGACCGGTGCGCGACGCGATGATGCGGCTGCGTTCGGGGCTCGACCGAGGTCAGGGTTTCGACCCACGCCTTTCCGAACGCGCATTCAACGTGGCAGCCGGCGACGTGGCCACCTCCGCGCTCGCTCCGGCGCTCGCCCGCGAACTCGCGAGCAAGGCGCCGCGCGTGCGGTTCTTCTTTCATCAGATCGACCGCGCCGCGGTGCCGACGGAACTCGCTGCGCGACGCGTCGACCTCGCGGTGGACATTCCGGCGCTCGCGCAGGCGGATCTCGAGAGCCAGCCGTTCATTGAAGATCCGTACGTGTGCGTGTTGCGACGCGGTCACCCCCAAGGGGGCAAACGCCCGCATGGCCGCAAGCGCATGACGCTCGCACGACTCCTGGCGCTCAATCACGTTGCGGTGTCACGCCGCCGCGGCGGCCGCACCGTCGTAGATCTGGCTTTGAACAAGCTGGGCGAGCGGTTGCGGCCGGTGATGCGGTTCCCGCATTACGCCGCAGCCTTCCACGTGATTGAAACCACCGACTTCGCGTTGATCGTGCCGCTGTCGCTGGCGCGGCTGCACGACGTGGAAATCGTGCAACTGCCGCTTACCGGGCTGAATCTCACCCTGCGTCTGTATTGGCGCCGTGATACCGACCGTGACCCCGCGTCCGTGTGGGCACGCGAGCAACTCGTCTCCGCAGTAAAAGTCGGCGCGTCTTAGACCAGCGCTTCGTACGTCATCTTTTCGAACCGCTCGAACAGATCCGCCGTCGGCAGGAACTGATACCCGAACACGTGCGTGAAAAAGAGCCCGACGATTTCTTCCACCGGATCGATGAAGAACCACGTGCCCGCGGCGCCGCCCCACCCCCACGTACCCGGCGAGCCCGGCATGAACGTACCGCCGATGCCTTTGCGAACGCACACGCCGAAGCCGAAGCCGTAGTTCGGCCCCACGCCGAGGTCGATGTTGCGATCGCCGATGTGGTTGGTGGACATCAGCTCCACCGACTTGCGGCCGAGAATGCGCACGCCGTCGAGTTCGCCGCCGTTCGCGAGCATCTGCGCGAAGCGCGCGTAATCCCAGGGCGTGCACAGCAGGCCGCCGAACAGTCCGTTGCCGGACATCAGCTTGCGGTTCGAGCGGCCGGCCTTTTCCGTCGTTTCCGGTCGGTCGCGAGTGACGAGCTTGCCGGTGGCGTCCCATTGATGGTCGGTTACTAGCCGGCCGAGGTTCTCTTCGCGGCAATAGAACGCGGAGTCGTTCATGCCGAGCGGGCCGAGGATCTTCTCGCGGAACAACGCATCGAGGTTCTTGCCGGTGAGGCGCGTGAGGAACAGCGACAGTACGTCAAAGTCGGAACCGTATTGCCACGTGTCGCCCGGATGCGAATGCAGCGGCGTGCGTGCGAGCGACAGCACGAGTTCGTCGTAGTCGTTCGTCGGATCGTTGAAGCGCGTATCGCCGGGACCGAAGCCGGTGCCTTCCCATGCGCCGCGCAACGTCGGCCAATGCAGGGTAGGCGTGCGCGAATTCGCTGCGACACCGGAGGTCATCGTCAGCAGGTCGAAGATCGTGATCTCGCGGCGCGCCGCTTCGAGGCCGCCGAGCGTGAGTCCGCCGCGGACCCGTTCGTGCGCCTGCGGATACGCGATCACTTTCGGGTTCGCGAACTCCGGTATCCACTTCGACACCGGCTCGTCGAGCAGGAACAAGCCGTCTTCGAACAGCGTCATCAGCACGGCTGCCGTGATCGGCTTGGTCTGCGAGTACATGCGGAACAGGCTGTCGATGGCGAGCGGCGCAGGGCGTTCCATATCGAGCTTGCCGGTGACGTGCGTGTGCACGACCTTTCCCTTGCGCGCGACGATCGTCGCCGTGCCCGGTATCGTCCGCGCCGCAACCGCGGCGTCCATCGTCTTGCCGATGCGAGCGAGGCGTTCGGGCGCAAAGCCGAGTTCGCGTGCATCGCCAGCGGGCAGTTGCTTCGTGTTGCTCTCTCTTATGTTGCTCATGGGGATAACACTCCTTCAGGTCGTCAGTAGATCGGTTCGAGTCGTTCGGTGGCGGCGGCGCGTTGCACCGAGGCTCTCTGCAACAACAGTTCGGCGCAACGTTTTATACCAGGCAGGTACTTCGGGTGATTACGCTGCCTTTCACCCCACCGGATCAACAT
>CAZLDA010000229.1:3367-6613 GCA_964557875.1 uncultured Pseudomonadales bacterium
AGCGTGTGGCTGCTGTAAACCCCGCCATCAAGCCGCGCGCTGATGTCGCGTCCGAGCAGATATGGCCCGTCGCGCCGAAGCGCGTCGTCTACAACGGCATACGCCGCGCGCAGCCGTTGTTCGGCCGCGTCGGCAACCGCAGCCGCGCCCTTCGGGTCGGTTGTGTAACGATCCGCGTAGAAGAACGCCATGTGGTCCGGCTGGATCGTGTTGGTGAGCAGCATCAGCCACTTGTACAAGTGCGCGCGTGCGTCGCTTGCGAGCGGTGGGGCGAGGCGCGCTTCCGGATGTCGGTCGGCGAGATGTAGGCAGATCGCCGCGGATTCGAACAACACCAACCCGCCGTCGATCAGCGTTGGAATGCGGCCGAGCGGATTGCGTTCGAGATATTGCGCGCCTTTCTGCGCGTCGCGCGTGCGGTCGACCAGCGTCAACGTGAAAGGCGCACCAATTTCTTCGAGCACGAAATGCGGCGCGAGGCTCGCATTGTCGGGAAAGTAAAAGAGTTCGTACACGCGCGCTTTCCTGCCCGGGGAAGTGAAGGTACTGTGCGGACATGAATGAATCAACCGCCGCGACCGACGAGCAAGCAGAGGCGCGATCAGGCGAGCAATCCGAGGAAGCGGTGGGCCGCAGCGCATTGCGCAAAGCCACGTGGCGGCTGTTGCCGTTGATCGGCCTCGGCTACGGCATCGCCTACATGGATCGCATCAACATCAGCTTTGCCGCGCTGCAGATGAACGACGATCTGCAATTCAGCGATACGGTGTACGGACTCGGCGGCGGACTGTTCTTCCTGAGCTATGCCCTGCTCGAAGTACCGTCGAACATGATGCTCATGCGCTTCGGCGCGCGGCGCTGGATCGCCCGCATCATGTTCACGTGGGGATTGCTCGCGGCGGGCATGATGTTCGTCAAAACGCCGATGCAGTTCTACGTGATGCGGTTTCTGCTGGGTGCGGCGGAGGCGGGTTTCTTTCCCGGCGTCGTCTTCTATCTGATGCACTGGTTCCCTGCGCACGAACGTGGTCGTGCGATCAGCCGCTTCTACGTTGCGTTGCCGCTGAGTTCGGTGGTGATGGGCAGCTTCGCCGGTCTGCTGCTGGGCATGCAGGGAACGCTCGGTCTGGCGGGATGGCAGTGGTTGTTCCTGGTGCAGGGTCTGCCCGCGGTTCTGTTGAGCGTCGTCATCTTCTTCCTGCTGCCCGACAGCCCGGCTGAGGCGCGCTGGCTGACACAGTCGGAGCGCGATTGGATAGCGAACAGACTGGCGGCAGACAACCATCTGCCCGGCGTCTCGCGCGACGTCGGAGTTCTGAAATCACTCGTGGACCCGCGGGTATGGCTGCTCGGGCTCGCGTCGATGTGCGTGCTCGGCTCTGCGTACGCGTTCAGTCTGTCGGCGCCGAGAATACTGCGCGACGCGACCGGGCTAGACGCAGGCGGCGTCGGCTTCCTGATCGCGGCCATTTCCTTGCTCGGCGCCGTCAGCATGATCACTGCCGGTTGGTATTCGGACCATCGGCGCGAGCGGCATCACCATGTGGCCGTGTTTCTGCTGGGAATGGCCGTCGCGTTTCTCGCGATGGGTATGTCGGTCACGCCGTGGGTAGTGGTGCTCGCCTATACCGCCACCATCGTGTTCGGTAACGGCATTCAAGCCGTGTTCTATCTGATTCCGAGCGACTTCCTGCGTGGCCGTTCTGCTGCGGGCGGCATCGCGGCGATCGGTTCCATCGGCATGATTGGATCGTTCGTGGGGCCGTACGCCTGGGGTGTCGCGAAGGACTACACCGGCAGCTTTCAGGCCGGCCTGCTCGCGTTGACCGTGCCGTATCTCGTTGCGATGACCATCGTGCTGGTGCTGCGCCGACTCAGGCGCTGAATTGCGGAGAGTGTGCGATGCACGAAGGTGTGCTGCAGATCGAACCTGCGCGTGAATACTTCACCGCCGAACAGTGCCACATCCTCGAACTGTCGAATTCCGCTGACGATGCAGCAGTGTCGATCGCACGTGCGAGAGTGGAGCCGGGCGTAACCACCCACTGGCATCGGCTGATCGGAATCGCGGAGCGGTACGTGATACTCGAAGGTCGCGGCTCCGTTGAAGTGGGCGATCGCGCTGCGCAGATCGTCGGGCCGGGCGACACCGTGCTGATTCCGCCGGAGTGCCGGCAACGCATACGCAACGTCGGCGAGTCCGATCTGATTTTTCTCGCGATCTGCACGCCGCGCTTCGTGCAAAGCGCGTATGAAGATCTGGAAACGGCCCCCCACTGCGCGTGAGCGGAGTTTTCAAAGCGAAAGACCGAGGTTAAGCTCTGGGCCATGTGTTACGTAATGCAATTCCATCGTGTCCGCCGGTCCTCGGCGGGCGGATCTTTCCCAGCACTTTCTTCGTAAAGGGGCCACTGCTGCCCGGCTGGTTCGCGGCACGACGATCTCGCGTTCGGATCTGGTTGTGGAGATCGGTGCGGGCCGCGGTGCGCTGACCTTACCGCTCACTCGCGTTGCACAGCGCGTCATCGCCGTAGAGATCGACGCAACGCTCATCGCCAATCTGCGCAGTCAGTTCGATGATCGCATCGAACTGGTGTGCGGCGATTTTCTGCAAACGCCGCTGCCGAGCGCGCCATACAAGGCGTTCGGGAACGTGCCATTTTCGCGCACCACCGACATCGTCAGCAGGCTCGTTCGTGCGCTGAATCCGCCGCGCGACGCATGGCTGGTGGTTCAACGCGAAGCGGCGCATCGCTTCTGCGGACCGCCATACGTGCGAGAGTCGTTGTGGTCCTTGCGATTGAAACCGGCGTGGCACGTCGAAATCGTCGACCGTTTGCGGCGCGTCGATTTCGATCCGCCGCCGTCGGTCGAATCGGTGTTGCTGTGGCTGCACCGCCGCGATCGGCCGTTGTTGCGCGATTCGGAAGCGCGCGTTTACGAACAACTGCTCGAACGCGCGTACTCCGCGAACATGAGCCTGAGCAGAACGACGGGCCAGTGGCTCAGCAAGATCCAGCTGCGTCGCCTCGCAGGCGACCTGCGCTTCAACTACGACTGCGCCCCGTCGATGCTCGGCTTCGAACAGTGGCTCGGGCTGGTACGGTTCATCGATCGGATGCGCGGCTGATGCGACAGCAGTTTCTGAACTGCGCCGTCGCGTACTGCCGATCAAGTGCGTCGAGGCGCGATGTGCGACGCCGCTCTGGACCATGGCCCCTGCGATCTGCGATTGCGTCTTCGGAT
>CAZLDA010000230.1:0-6600 GCA_964557875.1 uncultured Pseudomonadales bacterium
GCACTACGACGTATGGCTCGAGCGGAACCATCCTGAGGCAATTGCCGGCTTCTACCCGATGCTCACGCCGCAAGGCATGCAGAACACGCAGGGCGCCGGCGCAACCGGCGCGATTCAGGTGTGGGACAACCCCGTGCCGCGCGAGGTGTATCACACGGACTGGGTTGCGGAGCGGACGATCGCGTGGCTCGACAGTCTTCCGGCCGATGCAGACTGGTTCGTGTGGCTCAGTTTTCCCGACCCGCACCATCCGTGGGATCCGCCGGCATCGGAACGTTCGCGCGTGAACTGGCGCGACGTGCCGCTGCCCGATTTGTATCCGCGCGACTCGGAGACGGCGGCGCGTTTGCTCGCGGGCAAACCGCGTCACTGGCAGGGCTATTACGACGGCTCGTTGTGGACGAACCTGGAATCGCCGCGCGGGTTTCGCCCGTGCGACATGACGGCTGACCAGGTGCGCGAGATCAACGCGATGAACCACATCGAGAACGAACTCATCGACGACGCATGCGGCCGCGTGCTCGCGTATATTGAACAGCGCGGCTGGGGCGCCGACACGGATGTGCTGTTCACCACCGATCATGGTGAGTTTCAAGGTGACTACGGGTTGCTGTTCAAAGGGCCGTATCACTGCGATGCGCTGATGCGCCTGCCGCTGATCTGGCGTCCTGCGCCGTCCGCGAGCGTAGCGCCGGCAACGGTCACGTCGCCCGTAGGGCACGTCGATCTGGCGCAGACGTTCTGCCGTATTGCGGGCATCGACGAGCCGGATTGGGTGGAGGGCAAGCCGTTGCCCGTTTCCAACGACGAAGCCCGGTCGCAATGCCGCGAACGCGTGCTGACGGAGTGGGACAGCGAGCACGGGCCGGTCGACATGCACATCCGCACGATCTACCGCGATGGCTACCTGTGTAGCGCGTATGAAAAGAGCGCGTTGTACGACGGTTCGGAAGGGGAGTTGTACGACCTGAACACCGATCCGCGGGCGCTCACGAATCTATGGACCGACCCGGCGCGGCGTGCGCTGCGGTCTGATCTGGTTGCGGATCTCTACGACAACCTGCCGCCGCGGCGCACACCGCGTCTGCAACGCAGCGCGCCGGTTTGACGCTCGAAGTGCGTCAGATCTCCCACAGACTTTCGTAGTTCGCGATCGGGCGTTCGAAGGTAACGCCCAACTCGGTGAACTCGACGGCGAGCGCGCGCATCGGTGCAAGCGTCTCCATCTGCCGAGCGTCGTCCATCGATTGCCAGACACTGACGTTCACGAGTGTGTTCGAAACCGGGTCGATGCCGGCCCAGAAATGCAGGCAGCCGCGCAGTGCGCGGATGGCGGGTATCAGCGTCTGCTTCGCATCGTCGAGGCGCTGCCGGACGATCGCGTAACGATCCGGTTCGAAGTGTCCTTTCGAGAGGCGTACGACCGAGCGCTCCGTTTCCGGCTGTGCGGCAAGAAGCGGCGCCTCCACCATCACCGCGCCGCCGGCGGCGAGCATCTGCAACAGGTTTCGTCGGGTAGCCCTAGTCATCGTTGTCCTGCCAGTAGTTCGCGAGCATTCCTTTGAACGCATGCAGCAGCGCGTCGATTCGCGCATCGCGATCGACGGTGATCGCGCTCAGCGTCAACGCATCGAGCATCAGGCGGATGAGATCGGACGCCACCTGTAGTTTTGCTTCCGCTTCAGGCGTGCTGATGTTCAGCAGCTTGCGTTGCGCATTCATCGCGTGTTCGTCGAGCGTCTTCTGCGCGCGCTCGACGATACGTCGCAGCATCGGTTCGCCTCGTGATGCGGCCACGAGACCCAGCCACGCGATCTGGTCGGGATCGTTACGCAGGTCCATCAGCCGATCGAACGCGGCGTCGCTCGATTGTCCGCTGCCGCTGTAGAGGTTCTCGAGATAGCGCCCCCACACGCGCGCGAGCAACGCATTCGTCGCGTCCGACAGCAGATGTTCGGTGCTGTCGAAGTAGTACTGAACGCGGCTGCGGGTTACGCCTGCGCGTTCCGCGATGTTCGACATGTTGGTGCGGTGGTATCCGAATTCGCGCAGACAATCGACCGCTGCGTCGAGCACGTGCTCGTACGTTTGTTGGCTCTTCGGCGTGCCGAAGCGTCTTTGCGTGCTGGCAGATGCCTTCATGGCAGAGTCATCAGTACTGATGGAATATGTGCGTCGTGTCGAATTCTAGCAATTAATTCACGCGATTCACCTCGGATGAAAGGGACCGTATTTTCATCAGTATTGACTAAATTGCTCCCACCGCGTCGAATACCGAAGCCTCGCAATCCAAGCCCGTTGTGCGGGCTCGCAATCCAAGGACGCGCTATGACCACACCGTTCCCGAACGACCCGTTCCTCACCGGCTATTTCGCTCCGAGCGGCGTCGAGTGTGATGCACCGGATCTCGTGGTGGAGGGCACGCTCCCCACCGACCTGGCGGGAACGTACTACCGCAACGGACCCGATCCGCTGCATCCGCCGCGCAAGGGCGACACCTATCACTGGTTCGACGGCGACGGCATGATCCAGTGCTTCAACATCGAAGGCGGCCGCGTCAGCTGGCGCAACCGCTGGGTCAAGTCCGAGAAGTTCAAACGCGAACTCGCCGCCGGGGAGCGACTGTACGGCGTGTTCGGCAATCCGATGATGTCGGACCCTTCGGTGATCGGCGCCGAATACAACACGGCTAACACACACATCGTCGAGCACGCGGGCCGGCTGCTCGCGCTGATGGAGGGCGCGTTGCCGACGCAGTTGCGGCAACACTCGCTCGAAACGATCGGTACGCACGACTTCGACGGAGTGATCGCGGGACCCGTTACGGCGCACCCGAAGTTCGACGCCGACACCGGCGAGATGATCTTCTTCGGCTACTCCGCGCAGGGCCCGGCGTCGAAGACGCTGCGGTACAACGTCGCCGATCGTAACGGCCGCATCATCCGCAACGAGTTCTTCGAGGCGCCGTTCGCCGCGATGGTGCACGACTTCTTCGTAACCGATACACACGCGATCTTCCCGATCTTTCCGCTGACGATGAGCATCGAACGCGTAATGACCGGCGGACCGATGCTGGCTTGGGAACCGGACAAAGGCACGCACTTCGGCGTGATTCCGCGCGACGGCACGGCAGCCGACGTGAAGTGGTACACGATGGAATCGCGTTTCATGTTCCACATGATGAACGCGTGGACCGAAGGCACGAAGCTGCACGCCGACGTCACCGGCGCCAATGCAACACAGTTCGCGCCGAAGCTCGACGGCTCGATGGCGAAGCCTTCCGACGGCATTACCCCCACGTTCCGTCGTTGGAGCATCGATCTCGCCGACAATTCCGCAACCATCAAGGAAGAACTGCTCGACGACATCGCCTGCGAATTTCCGCGTACCGACGATCGTCTCAGCACGAAACCCTATCGGCACGGCTACGCGGCTGGAACGACCGCGCAGGCAATGGCCAGCTTCAGCCACATCATTCACTTCGACAAACTCACCGGAGCCCGCCAGACATACACGCCGGGGGACGACTACATGCTCGGTGAACCGGTATTCGCGCCGCGGCGCGGCGGCACGGACGAAGCCGACGGCTATCTCATCGCTCTCGCGTTCAATCAGGCGACGAACAAGAGCGAGCTGTTGATTCTCGATGCGCAGAACGTGCCGGCGGGTCCGATTGCCAGGGCAAAAGTGCCGATGCGGATTCCCGCGGGATTCCACGGCAGCTGGATCGGAGCCGCGTAACCAACCCAACTAAGGCGCGTACACCGACTCCACCGTATGGCAATCCGCGCAGCGGCGCACGGGCCCTCCGTCTTTGCCAGCTGCGTGCTTCTCGACGTGGCAGTCGCGGCAGAGGGTATGGAACATCGGTTCGATTTCGAGGCGCACCTTGGGGTCGGTGCGGTGGCAGTCGATGCAGAGCCCCTGGCCGGTGTTGTCGGAAAAGTTGTGATGGCAGGTGATGCAGTTGACTTCGCGATGGTCGAGATGCGCGAACGTCAGCGGCAGCAGCGCACGCGTGTCGACCATCTGCTGACGGCCTTGATATGCGCCGACTGCAACGGTGACAAGGATGCCTACGATCCCGGCGAATGTGACGCGGCGGGTGACGGGCTTCACAGCAGGTTGCGAAGTATGGAAAACGTTGCGGCGATCACGAGAGCGGCAACGCCGATGTAAAGAGTCTCGCGTCGCGCTTCGCCGGCGTCGCGTCGCTGCGCTGCAACCAACGGGCGTTGAAGGTCGGGTCTGCGGATCAGCCAGAGCGGAGCGCCTACCATCAATGCGATGAACACGGCCTGCTTGAACTGTGTATCGAAATAGAACGCGCTACCTGCGATGTGCCATGCCACCAAGCCGGTGAGGGCAATCGATGCAACGCCATGCGTGCGGCGAAACGCGGTCGGGGTAGCGAACATCCAGCGGCGCGGTTTGGGATAACCGCTCGCGACAATGGCGGCCATCAACAGCAGCGCAACGATGCCGGCCAGCATGTAAGGCGGTGCCGAGAGCTTCCAGTACTCGATCGTCACCGCGTCGTCCGCGAGCAGCGCAAGCACGTGGACGACGACGAGAACGAGCGCTAACAACGCCACGTTGCTGTGCAAGCGTGCGTGAAATGCGGCGACCGGTGCGGGTCTGTTTCGCGCGGCGCCGGTCTCGATGTGCAGGAAGATGAGTAACGCGGCAGCGGCAAAGCCAACGGCGTTGGCGGCATCCCAGATCCAACCCGCACCGACCCACGCGCCGCCGAGAACACCGATGCCGAGCAATCCTACGGCGATCCCGAACAACAGTCGGCGGTGATCCATGCGAAAAGGGTAGGCGACGAAACGATCGGCTATTCTAAACGCCCTGCGTGGATACCATCGAATCGGGAGACGACGTGGCGGACGTGCTGAAATTCTTCGACGAGGCGCAGATACATGATCCGTACCCGCGTTACGCACAGTGGCGTGAGCGTCACCCGATCTGGCGCGACGGCGACAGCGGTCGCTGGGTTTTGTCGCGCCACGAGGACGTGCTCGACATCCTGAAGGATCATCGGCGCTTTTCTTCGGCCGCGATGGGTCAGGGGACATTGCCTTTGCCGACGCTCACGGACGATCCGCCGCGCCACACGCAATTGCGTTCGATCGTGAACAAGGCATTCACGACGGCAATGTTGAAGAGCATCGAACCCGATATCGCCGGCATAGCCAACGAACTTGTCGAGGCGCTGCCCTTCGCTCGCGACTTCGACGTCGTCGATCGACTCACCACGCCGCTGCCCGTCACCGTCATCTCGCGGATGATGGGTATTCCGGAAGCGCGCAAGACCGACTTCAAGCGCTGGTCCGATGCGCTCACAGGAACGCTGGCTGGCGCATCCCCCGCCGCGCGGCAGGCTGAGTTGATGGAGATGGTGCAGTTCTTTCGCGACCTGATCCCGGAGCGCAAGGCCCATCCGTCGGGCGATCTCTTCAGTGCGGTTGCGAACGCCGAGGTCGACGGTGTGGGGCTTTCCGAGCAGGAGATCATCGGATTCAACATCCTGTTGCTGATCGCCGGAAACGAAACCACCACGAACCTGCTCGGTAATCTGCTGAACGTGCTGGCGGACAGGCCGGACCTGTGGGAGCAGCTGCGGCGTCAGCCAGAACTGATCGATGCGGCCATCGAAGAGGCGCTGCGCTTCGACAGCCCCGTGCAGTTCCTCATGCGTGAGGCGAAGGAACACGTCGAACTGCACGGGCAACGCATCGCCGCAGGCGAGAGCGTGATCGTGGTGATGGGTTCCGCGAATCGCGACAAGACGGTGTTCGATACACCGGACGAATTCCTGCTCGACCGCACGCGCGGGCGGCATCTATCGTTCGGGTATGGCATTCACTTCTGCATCGGCGCACCGCTCGCGCGAATCGAAGCGCGCTTTGCGATGCGCGCGTTGCTCGAACGAGCGCCGCACGTCGAGCGTGGCAAGGGTCACGAGCGGCGAGTGGGCTCACACCTGTTGCGCGGGTTCGAAGCGTTGTCGCTGCAACTCACCGATTGATCCACCGAGGTTCACATGCAAATCGACTTGTTGTCACCGGCCAGCTTCAGCATTGGCCACCCGCACGATCAATACCGCTGGCTGCGCGAGAATGCGCCGGTGTATTGGCACGAGGAGGCTAACGGCCCCGGCTTCTGGGCGGTAACCCGCTTCGAAGACGTGCGCGCGATGGGTCGCGATCCGGAAACGTTCTCGTCGGAACCCACCATCATGATTCCCGATCCGCCGGAAGGCGGCACGATGGCGTTCGGCGAACACAAGATGATGCTGATGATGGATCCGCCGCAGCACACCGCGTTCCGTCGCCTCATCAGCCGGGAATTCACACAGGCGCCGGCAGCAGCGTTGCGCCCCCGCGTAGAAGCGTTGGCGCGCCAGATCGTGGACCTGGTGATCGAGCGCGGAGAATGCGACTTCGTTGCCGACATCGCCGGTGAAATGCCTTCGTACGTGATCGCGGAGCTGATGGGCATTCCGCTCGACGACGGTCGCAAGCTGTATCAGCTCACCGAAACGATCCACTCGGCACCGGAGGCGGTTCCGGAAGGTGCTCAAGGCGCTGCGGT
>CAZLDA010000231.1:0-6597 GCA_964557875.1 uncultured Pseudomonadales bacterium
CCGAGTAGGAGCATCGCGCCGACAAGGCTATGCTGGCGCAGGCCGCGGAGCCGCGATGCCTTGAAGCCCACCGCCGACATACGCACTGAAAGCGAAGGGCCAATCGTGCCGATCGTGGAGCGTATGGCCGTGGGCATCGGTCTGCTCGTCATCTTTGCGGTGCTCTTCCTCGGTGTGAATCAATGGACTGCCCGGCGGGTGAGCGACGGTGCGCCGTCGTTCTACCCCGAAATCGCCATCGACGCCTACATACCATTCGTTCCGATCTTCGTGTTCGGCTACACGCTGTACTACGTGTGGTTGTTCCTGCCGATGCTGCTTCTTCGGACGCGCGCACAGTTCTATCAGGTGATGATCGGTTTCAATCTCGTACAAATGCCGGCGCTGCTGCTCTTTCTGCTCTACCCGTCGCATATGACACGACCGCTGGTTCCGGGCGACGACATTGCGTCGCGCCTCGTCCGCCTTATCTATCGCCTGGATCCGGGCTTCAACCTTCTGCCGAGCCTGCACGTCGGACATTCCGTTCTGGTGGCACTCTTCTTCCACACGTTCCGTCCGAGGTCGGCGTGGGTGACTATCGGGTCGGGGCTCATCATCCTCTCGACGCTGCTGATCAAGCAGCACGTCGTGCTCGATGTGCTCACCGGTATTGTGCTCGCGGTCGCCGCGCGCGTGAGCGCACCACCAGTCTACCAACGCTTCAGTAAAGGGGACTGAGCCGGCCTCAGCTCTGCACCAGCGACCTATCTACCCGCAGCAGCTGGTACTCGTGCGTCTTCAGGTACGCTCTTGCTACCAGCGCACTGGCCACTGCGAACAGGCCCAGGGCCGTTACTTCCTTCGCAGACGCCGGCGTGATGGGAAACAGCAGCAACAACATCACGAACGTGCAGAAGAACAGACTCTCACCCGCCCGCGTGTCGCCCGACGGCCAGAAATCATGACCACGAAAGGCTTCCGCCACGGCATCCACGTCGTGCCTTTTGCCGCTCGAGAGCAGCGCGTCGTAACGACCGCCTTCCACTACGATCTCGCGCAGGAAAGCGACACGACCGTCGCGCGCGCTGACGTGCTCGAGCGGAAGCAACTTCACGCTTGCAGCGCGCATCGCGGAATAGACGAGCGCCGACCAGATCAATACCGAGACCACTTGAGCAACATTGGGGTAGAGAAATCCGATCAGCCGCCAGATTCGTTCGAGGTAGCCCGTCGTCTGCGGAAAGTCCTTCACCATCGCGATGACCGTGTCGATCAACTCGTTCATCGCATCCTCGTCGACGTTTGCGTAGCGGCTCACCAGCAAAAGCACGCCGACGCATCCAACGGCAACGAGTTGCGTATTGAAGATTGTCGACAAGCGCCCCAGGCCGAGTCTCCGGTCAGGATCGTCGAGGTCGAGCGGAAATCCGTTCGGCGACTGGCTGCGCATGTAGATCGAATGAAGGTATGCGCTGTTGAATCGAATCAGGTTGATCAACAACACGATGGGCAGCGTGATGATCACGAACTGTTCCAGCGTCGTGACGAGGTGCATGACGAGGGCGCCCGGCCAGTGCAGGTCGTCGAACACGATGGCATACCAGCTCCAGTCGAAGTTCCTGGGGCACACGTCACTGCCGCTTGTGATCTGCATGAAGTCCGGAAACTTGTCGATGACCGTCACAACGAGCGTTCCGAGCATCGCGAAGGCGAGCGTACGGCCGTCGGACACGAGCACCTGCACGCGATCCCTGATGATTGC
This sequence comes from uncultured Pseudomonadales bacterium, assembly GCA_964557875.1. Lineage (GTDB taxonomy): Bacteria > Pseudomonadota > Gammaproteobacteria > Pseudomonadales > Azotimanducaceae > DATJGR01. Next base: position 1,745 of record CAZLDA010000231.1, read on the forward strand.
GTACGCGGGTGTGTGCGAAAGCGGCGATGCCTTCGACTCGCCGTACATCATGCGCAGCGTCGAGCGAACCAACAGCAGTGCGAGCGGCAACATCAGCGGGTAAGCCGTCCAGTTCGGACGTTCGAAGAAACCTCGCATCGTCACCGTGCTGCCCTGCGCGACGCGACCCGACTCGATGCACGCATGCAGCGCCGCTGCGGGGAGCGGCCGATCGAAGCCATAGCCGAGGAGATATGCGCACACGATCGGGACCGTACCCAACAGCGCGAAACCGACATAGGCCGCGCTGGAGTGGCCGACGATCAGGCGGCGATGCAATTCCCCCAACGTCAACGGCGCACCCCCCGATTCGCTCGTTGTCGCCGAATGGTACACCTCAACGAATGCGTGCGGTTTGAACGCCCCACCGCTCGTGTGTAACTTGTCCGACCCAGGACAGGGAAGGACACGAGCATGGCGAACGCGGCGACGCTCACGGCAACCGTCATTCGATTGGCCGGCGGACGAGATCTGTCGTTCTGCGAGTTCGGCGATCGCGACGGTATCCCCGTGTTTGGTTTCCACGGCACGCCCGGTTCACGGCTGCAAGTAGCGCCCACCGAAGCGACACCCCTTCCCGCCGGTTATCGGCTGATCGTTCCCGACCGACCCGGTTACGGACATTCCACGTTCTACGCCGAACGGCGCCTGACAGACTGGCCCAACGATGTCGCTGCCATCGCCGACTACCTCGGCATCGAACGATTCGCCGCGTTCGGCCTTTCCGGCGGAGGTCCGCACGTGCTCGCGTGTGCGCATGCACTTGCACCGCGCCTCATCGGAGTCGGCTGCGTGAGCGGCGTGGGTCCATTGTGGGATCCCGCCGCTTCGCAAGGCATGCTGCCGCTGAACCGGTGGCTCACGCTTCTTTCGCGACGTGCGCGGCCGCTGATGCGCGCGCTGATGCGACTGCAGACGGCCGCCATGAAGCGCAATCCCGAACGCGCCTTCGATATGTTGTCGCGCCAGCTGCCGCGGCCCGATCAGGAGATCCTCGCAAATCCGGCGTTCCGCGCTGCACTCGTCGAAGAGTCGCGCCACAACTCCTCCACTGTCGGCCTTGCCGCCGCTCAGGATTTCGAACTGTTCGCAGCGCCGTGGGGATTCTCGCTCGGCGACATCCGCACGCGCGTGCACTTCTGGCAAGGCGGACTCGACCGTAACGTTCCCGCACCGCACGTGGATCTGATGGCGCGACAGGTGAAGGATGCGGTGCTGCACAAGTATCCGGATGAGGGTCACTTCCTCGTGGTACCGCGCTTCAGTGAAGTGATAGCAACGATCACCGCCTAGAATATCGCGACACGACACAACCGTTGGGAGAGAGAGAAGTGCAACCGCGCCGGCGCCGATTCGGCGTAGCTGAAGGTATCGAAATTGCCGCATTTGACTGGGGCGGCGATCGGCCGATTGCGCTGCTGCATCACGCCAACGGCATGTGCGGTGCTACATGGTCGCTGGTTGCCGATCAGCTCGCGCACCGCTATCGCGTCGTTGCAATCGACGCGCGCGGACACGGCGACTCTTCCGCACCGCCCTCGCCCGAGGGATATCCCATGCATGCGTTCGTCGAAGATCTGACGGCCGTTGCGCGCGCACTCCTTTCCGAGCTGGGACACACGCGAATTGCCTACGGCATCGGCAGTTCGTTCGGCGGCATCGTCACCGCAATGGCCGAAGCGGAGAACCCGGGCTTGTTCGAGCGCATCGCCATGCTCGACCCGCCGATCCATCCCGACGACGCGCTGCGCGCCCAACTCGATCCGAGCGGCGGCATCGTCGATCCGCGCCAGCTGATCGCGGCTCAGGCACGCAAACGCAACGCAGTGTGGCCGTCGCGCGACAGCGCTCGCAGCGCGTGGCAGGACAAACCGATGTTCAAGGCGTGGATGCCGCGCGCGTTCGATCTGTATCTAGCCGAAGGCTTTCGCGACAGAACGGACGGCCAAGTCGAACTGAAATGCCGACCCGACGTCGAAGCGACCGTGTTTGCAAACAGCGGCGAACTCGACATCTACGCCGCCGCGCCCGGTATCGCCTCACCCGTGTTGTTGGTGCGCGCGGGTCGCGGAACGTTACCGGCGCAGGCATTCGACCATCTGTGTCGGCTGCTTCCGCGCTGCACGATGCGCACGCCCGACGTGGGACATCTGTTGCCGCTGGAGGCCCCGGAACTGACGCTGCAGCTGCTCGAAGAGTTCGTGGCTACGCCGGACGGCGGTTCAATACCTGCAGATGGTGATCGTGCTTCGACCGCGTGATGCGGTAGAAACACATCGCGCCAAGCGCCAGCAGATAGAACACCATCAGCATCGGCCCATAGATGAGGCCGAGGTTGAACACCGCCTCTGCCGGTACCGCACCGGGCAATTCACCGCGCGGAAAGTGGATCAGATCGAGCGCGATGCCGGCCATCAGCGTGCCGACACCCGACGTGGCTTTCGCCGCGAACGTGCGCGCGGCGAAGAACAGACCCTCTTCACGCCGCCCAGTCTTCAGCTCGCTCTCTTCGACGATGTCCGCCAGCATCGAACTCTGCACGATGCCGAACATAATGATCATGGTCACCGAGATGACCGTGTGCACGATCATGATCGGGAACAACCACGGCGAGTGATTGGGCGGAAACCACTCGAGCAGGCGCAACACGATCGGAGCCGTGCCCCACACGATCGACACCGCGTAAATGCCGATGGCAGTTGCCTTCTTGTCGAATCGTTGGGTGACCAGGGTCGAGAATCCCGCGGCAAGCGCCGCCGAGATGAACAACGACAGCACGATCCAGCTCACCTGCTCCGGCGAGAACTCCCAGAAGTAGTTGTTGATGTACGTGTCGAAATTCGTCGCCACGCCGGCGGCGACGGCCGCGAACAAGCCGGCCATGAACAGCGACAGGAAGTTGCGATTCGACAGCGTTACACCCACCTGGCTGATGATCTGACCGAGCTTGAACCGCTGCCGCGGCGGCGGTTGATGCAGGTGTGGAATCTGCCGATGCAGACCACCCGCCGAAAGCAGAATCGCGCTCACCATCGCCAACGAGCCGACGAAGCCGTAGGTCTCGAACGTGAGGCGGTCGGTCACGCCGTACTTCACCATGAAGTAGTGCCACATCAGGAACGCCATCGTGAGGCCGCCGGCCCAACCGAACATGTATCGCAGCGACAGCAGCCGCGTGCGCTCGTCGTAATCTTCCGTGAGTTCCGCGACGATTGCGGTACTCGGTGTTTCGTAAATCGACACGAACAGCCGCACGAGGACGGATAGCGCCGTCAGATAGAGAAACAGGGAGAACTGCGAGAGTTCAGGCGGATTCCAGATGAAGAAATAGGCGATCGCGACGGGAATCGCTGCGGCATACATGAACGGATGGCGGCGCCCGAGCCGCGAACGGGTGTTGTCCGACCAGAAGCCGATGATCGGGTCGCACGCGGCGTCGATCATCATCGCGATGAAGATGGCGGTGCCGGCCAGCGAACCCGGAAGGCCGAGCACCTGGTTGTAATAGAACATCAGGAAGTACGAGAAGCCGTTGTCCTTCACGCCGAAGGCGACGGCGCCGAATCCGTACAGCCAACGCGTGCTCGGGCTCATTCGCTTGTCGATGTTCGCACTTCCCCTGTTGCTGAGATGGCCGTGCGACGGTAGCACGCCTCCCGCTGAAGGTTGCAAATTGCTTGCTACCCGACGCCGACCATGGATGATGCGACATCCACAAAGCGAATCCCCACGTGACTCGAGAGCTTCGCGCTTATCTGTTCGCCAACATCGGTTTCCTGGTACCGAGCGGTTTGTTCACCATCATCTTTCCGTGGCTCATAGTCGTCGCGCTGCAGGAGTCCGCCGAGCGCGTCGGCATCGCGCAGATGATCACGCAACTGCCCGGCTTGCTGCTGATGCTCGTAGCGGGCTTCGTAGCCGACCGTTACGAGCAACGTCGAATTCTGGTCGTCACGCATCTGCTGGTCGCACTTTCGCAATTGGCAATGGCGTTGCTCATCGGTGCCGGCGCCATGACGTTCAACTCGTTGCTCGGGCTCGCTCTGCTCGGTGGCATCGCCGGTACTTTTTCCGGCCCGCCGCGCGACGCGATGTTGTCGCGCGTCGCGGGTGAGCGCATTCAACACACTGTCATCCTGGTCATCGGACTACAGTTCGGCGCGCAGATGATCGGTTTCGCGCTCGCGAGCATGACGGATCGCATCGGCGCGCCGACGTTGCTGGTGGTGTCCGCCACGATGTTCGCCCTCGGCGCGATACCGTGCGCGATGCTGCCGGATAGCGCACCGGGTACCGCGATGACCCGGCATCCGCTGCGCGAGATCGGCGTGGGGCTCGCAATGGCGCTGCGCTCCGAGCGCATCCGGCCCGCGCTGATTCTGACGTTCGCGCTCGGTTTGTTCTTCGTCGGCACCTTCTTCGTACTGCTGCCGTTGATCATCCGCGATGTGTACCACGGCGCCGCTGCGGATCTGTCGCTCGCGTTCGGTCTGAACATGGCGGGCACGATCGTGGTGATCGCATTCCTGATGCGCCGCGGCGGCGTGCAGCGACAGGGTCGCGCCTTCATGATGTCGTTGTTATTCGGCAGCTTGATGTTGTCGCTGCTGTACCTGAGCCCGCCGTATTGGGCGTTCTTCCTGCTGTGCTTCGTATGGGGACTGGGCGGCGGCCTGACGATGACGATGGGGCGCAGCATCGTGCAGGAATCGGCGCCGCCGGAACTCAGCGCGCGGCTGCTTTCGATTTACGCATTTGCCATGGCCGCGGGAATGCCCATCGGCTCACTCGCCATCGGTTATGCGGCACAAACC
>CAZLDA010000232.1:0-6595 GCA_964557875.1 uncultured Pseudomonadales bacterium
GTACTCGTGGGTGTCGCTCGCATTCACCATCGGTGCGTTGATGTCGACGACCGTGGCCGCTCACACCCTACCGATCTGGCCGGGCTGGCGATCGCAATACTGGATCGCAGCGGTGCTGGGCGGCGTCACCGCATTGATCCTGTTCGTGTTCTATCGCGACCTTTCGGCGCGTGTGCGCGGCAACGTCGTCCACTCACTCGATGTGGCCGAGTCGATATCCGCCGACGAAAACGCCAACACGTATCAGGCCAACACGAACCAGGCCAACATGTACCGGGATGGACGCGCCATCTATCGCAGCGCGCGCTTGTGGTTGCTGTCGTTCACGATCGTGTTCTGGTCGATCACTTACGTCACCGTGTCGGGCTACGTGCCGACGTACCTTGCGCAGCACTATCACCTCGATCCGGCGCGCGCCGCCGGCGTCACGTCGTACTTCTGGATCGTGTTCACGTGCAGCGTATTTCTCTCAGGGTGGCTGTCCGATCGACTGCGCGTGCGCAAGACGATCACCGCGTTCGGCGGCATCACCACGGGCGCGTGTTTTCTCATCGGCGCTCATTTGCCGGTGGGTACGCCCGATGCAACGTTGGCGCTGGTGTGGTCGCTCACCGGATTCTTCGCCGGCTTCATCTATCCCGCGTGGTGTGCGATCTACTCCGAAACCGCCGAGACGGTGAGCCCGCACGGTGTAGGACGGGCATTCGGCATCACCGCGACGCTCGCACCGATCTCCGGATTGTTTCTGAATCTCGGATTGCCTCGCGTCGTTGCGGCGTTCGGCTGGCCGACGTGGATGATGGTGGCCGGCGTCTGTTGTTTCGGCGCAGCTGTACTCGTATCGTTCGGGCAAGGACCCTGGTGGGTGTCGCGCGAAGCTCGAAGCAATATCAAAGTCGCCGCGGCAACCGACTGACAATCACGTTTTTCGACAGTCGAATCATTTCTCGCAGTGGGGAGAGACAACATGCTCGATCTCATCATCCGCAACGGCCAGATCGTCGACGGCTCCGGCAGCCCGGGCTTCATCGGCGATCTCGGCATCAAAGATGGACGCATCGCCGCCATCGGCCGCATCACGGAAGCAGCAAAGGAAACGATCGATGCAACCGGCCGCGTCGTATCGCCCGGCTTCGTCGACGTGCATACGCATTACGACGCGCAAGTGTTCTGGGACGGTACGTTGAGCCCGTCGTGCTACCACGGTGTCACCACGATCTTCGGCGGCCACTGCGGCTTCAGCATCGCGCCGTTGTCGAAGGAGGCCGCGCCCTATCTCCTCAACATGCTGTCACGCGTCGAAGGCATGCCGGCCAACAGCCTTGCAGAGGGGGTGCCGTGGGATTGGGAGACGTTCGGCGAGTATCTCAGCAAACTCGACGGCAACCTCGGTGTCAACGCGGGCTTCATGGCCGGACACAGCGCGATCCGGCGCGTGGTGATGGGCGCACGCGCGGTGGGCGAAAAAGCGACGCCGGCCGAACTCGAACAGATGAAGGCGCTGCTGGCACAGTCGCTGTCGCAAGGTGCAATGGGTTTTTCGTCCACCGTTTCGCCAACTCACAATGACGCCGACGGCAACCCGGTGCCGTCGCGACACGCCAGCCGTGAAGAACTGATCGAACTCGCGCGCGTCTGCCGCGACTACGAAGGGACGTCGCTCGAGTTCCTTCCCGCCGTCGGTCGCTTCTCTCAGGACATCAAACAGCTGATGTCCGACCTCTCCACCGCCGCGCAGCGCCCGTTGAACTGGAACGCGCTGAACGCCGGCGACCCTGAAACGATGCAGAACCAGCTGTCGGCCTCCGACCTCGCGCGCAGCAACGGCGGCGATGTTCGTGCGTTGACGATCCCGCAGCCGATCACGTTGCGCATCAACCTGTTCGCCGGCTTCGTGTTCGATGCACTGAACGGTTGGGACGAGTTGTTCCGCATGTCGATCGACGATCGCATCGCGTATCTCGAGAACCGGGCGAACCGACGCAGGCTCGACGAAATGGCGCGTTCTGCAGGTCCGCTGCGCGGCCTCGCCGATTGGGCGAACCTCACCGTGCACGCCACGTTCAAACCGGAAAACAAGCATCTCGAGGGGCGTACGGTTGGCGACATCGCCGCCGATCAGAACAAATCGCCGTTCGACACGATGCTCGATCTCGCAATTTCCGAAGGTCTGCGCACGGCGTTCATGCCGCCCGCGGTGGGCGGCGACACCGCGCTCTGGAAGGTACGTGGCCAGCTGTGGCAGGACGAACGCACGGTCATTGGCGCTTCCGATGCCGGCGCGCATCTCGACATGATCGACACGTTCGCGTTCTCCACTCAGGTGCTCGGCAACGGCGTGCGTGAATTCAAAGCGATCGAACTCGAGCAGGCGATTCATCAGCTCACGCAGGTGCCAGCGGAACTGTTCGGCTTGCGCGAGCGTGGCCTGTTACGCACGGGTTGGCACGCCGATGTGGTGGTGTTCGATCCGAAGACCGTCGCTTCGGGTCCAGTCCACATGCGTCCGGACCTGCCGTGCAATGAACCCCGAATCTATGCGGATGCATACGGCGTAGACCACGTCTTCGTGAATGGCGTGCAGATCATCCGCGACGGCAAGCACACGAACGCACGTCCCGGCACCGCCCTGCGCTCCGGCAAAGACACTTACACACCCGTAATGATGAAGCCCGTCGGCGTCGCGGCCGGATGAGCCCGTTGGCGCGTGCGGCACTTTAGGATCAACTGATGACACAGACCGTAACCACCGGCGACACGATCGCCGTCAAAGACGCGCATCGCTTCGACGAAGCCCGGCTTGCCGAGTACCTGCGCGCAAACGTCGAGGGATTCGAAGGACCCCTGACCGTCAAACAGTTCGAAGGCGGCCAATCGAACCCGACCTACTTCCTCACCACGCCGTCACGCAACTACGTGCTGCGTCGGAAACCGCCGGGCAAGCTGGTGAAATCGGCCCACGCGGTGGAACGCGAGTATCGCGTGATCAGCGCGCTCAACCAGACGGGCTTTGCGGTGCCGCACGCTTATGTGCTGTGCGAAGACCCCGAAGTGCTCGGGACGTCGTTCTTTGTGATGAGCCACGTACCGGGCCACGCGCGCACCGACCCTTCGATGCCCGACCTCGCACCGGCCGCACGCGAGAGTCTGGTGAACTCATATATCGATACGCTCGCCGAGCTGCACTCGGTAGATCACGTGGCCGTCGGCCTCGGCGACTTCGGCCCGCCCGGCAACTACTTCGCCCGACAGGTGTCGCGATGGTCGCGCCAGTATCGGGAGACCGAAACCGAAAAGCTGCCGGAAGTACACGAGCTCATCGCGTGGCTCGAAGGCGCGATTCCCGAACAAACGCGAACCACCATCGTTCACGGCGACTACAGCTTCCACAATCTGCTCTGCCATCCCACCGAGCCCCGTCTCGCCTCGGTGCTCGACTGGGAACTGAGCACCATCGGCGACCCGCTGGCCGACTTCACCTATTTCACGCAACCGTGGTTCGCACCGCCGGGCGAGCGCAGCCTGGGCGGACGCGATCTCGTTGCGCTCGGCATTCCCGAATACGCGAAGTTGCGCGATCGTTACTGCGAGCGCACCGGTCGCGATGGTCTGCCGAACGAATCTTTCTATCGCGCATTCCACGCATTTCGCAGCGGCGCGATTCTGCAGGGCATCATCCGTCGTGCGCTCGACGGCACCAACGCGAGCGCACTGGCGGCGCAGTTCAAGCCGGCGGATGTGCGCGCCGGCGCGATACGCGGACTGGAATACGCTCGACGCGGTTAAGGTGCGAGCAGTCACAAGTCGCGGCCACCTTGCACTCGGTTTTGGCCGTTTGTGCGTGTCGCCGCCGGCACCGCTCCGATAGACTGGCCCTGCTCGTTGACCTAACGGACGTTTACCTAACGGAGATGGAGAGCCGATGAAGGACACAACAACCCACGCCCCGATCAACTGGGTCACGACGATCCTCTTCTCGACGACGTTCGTCGCGGCGGTGATCGGCGTGCCTTTATATGGCTGGCTCGTCGGGTACTCGACCGCCGCCTGGGTGTGGTTCGCCGTCTTTCTGATCGCGTCGGGCCTGTCGATCACCGCGGGCTACCACCGGCTGTGGTCGCACCACGCCTACGAAGCCCACTGGTCGGTGCGCGCGTTCTTCATGTTGTTCGGCGCCATGACCATTCAGAACAGCATCTATATATGGGCGGCCGGCCATCGCCCGCACCACCGCTTCGTCGACGACGAGGAACTCGACCCCTACTCGTCCCGCCGCGGCTTGTGGTTCTCACACATCGGCTGGATGCTGCGCGATCATGAAAGCGGCATACCCGACTTCAAATACGTCAAAGACTTAGAACGCGATCCTATTGTGATGTTTCAGCACAACCACTACGTGCCGCTGGTGCTGGCGATGAACATCGGTCTGCCGCTGCTGGTCGGCATGTTGTCGGGCGACGTGTGGGGCACGCTGATGCTGGCCGGCGTTCTACGGCTGGTCGTGAACCATCACGTCACGTTCTTCATCAATTCCCTGGCGCATGCCTGGGGCCGCCAGCCGTACACCGACACGAACACCTCGCGCGATAACCCGATCATCGCCTTCTTCACGTACGGCGAGGGCTACCACAACTTCCATCACCTGTTCGCGGCGGACTACCGCAACGGCATCCGCTGGTGGCAGTGGGATCCGACGAAATGGCTGATCCGCTCGTTATCGATGGTGGGCCTGGCCACCAAGCTGCGCGTAACGCCGTCGGTCGCCATCGAGCAGGCGCGCCTCGACATGCAGTTCAACCGCGCGCAAATGAGCCTTGCCAAACACAGCGGGCGCAGCGATGGATTCGCCGTGGAACTGCGCGAGTTCGTCGCGCGCGAATACGATGCGTTCACCGCAACGCTGGCGGAATGGTCCGCAGCCCGCGATGCGTGGATTGCCTCGACCCGCGAACACGTCGCCGAGCAACTCGAACGCATCCATTTCACCGACTACGCGCGTGAAATCGAACAACGCCTGCGCGCGCAACGGCGGCGCTTGGAGCGGATGCTGATGGTCGCTCAGGCGCAGAACGCCTGATACGTCCCTGAGTACCTCCGCAATCGCGGAGGTACTCGACTTCTTCCTGGTCCGCGCGCTACTTCTACTTCTACTTCCTGGCGCGCGCGGCCTTGAAGTCCGGATCCCGTTTCTCCAGGAATGCACTGATCGCTTCCTTGTGCTCCGGCGATGCGTAGCACTGCGTCAGCGCCGCAATCTCGCGCTGCTGCACGAGACGGGTATCCCCTTCCGCAGCGTTCTGCGTAAGCAACTGTTTGACCATCCGCAGCGCACCCTGCGGGTTCTCGCCCATGGCGCGAGCCGCGTCTTTCGCGGTCTTCAATAGGTCGGCCGGTTCGGCAACCTTGTCGACAAGACCGATTTCCTTCGCCTCGTCGGCGGTGATCGTCTTGCCGGTCAGCATCAGTTCGCTTGCGGCGCCGAAACCACAACGCAGCGCCAGGAAGTGCGAGCTCGCGAGTTCGGGCACCAGACCCATCTTGATGAACCGCACGCTGAGCTTCGCGCCGCGCGCGGCGATGAGCATGTCCATCGGTATCACCTGGGTGAGACCCACGCCGATCGCAGCGCCGTTGATCGCCGCAACGATCGGCTTCGAGCTGCGCACGAACTCCACCCAGTCGCCCGTACGCGCGCCCTGTCTCTGCGCCGGCCGATTCTCGGCCTGTGCTTTGAATACCGCCTCGATGTCTGCGCCGGCGCAGAAGCCGCGCCCCGCTCCGGTTACCACGATCGCAATGATGTCGTCGTTGTCGTTCGCCTCGGCAATTGCGGCGCTCATGTCGGCGCTCATCTGATACGTCCACGCGTTCAGCTTCTCAGGGCGGTTCAGCGTGATCGTTAGAATGCCGTTGTCTACGCTCGTCAATATCGTCTCGTAACTCATCGTCTCCCCCTTTCCTGGTTAATGATTCAGCTATTGAATGATTCGGTTAGTGAATGATCAGATCTGTCGGCCTGCCGCCTTCCAGAATTCGTCGCGCAACTTGCGTTTGAACAGTTTGCCCGAGTCTTCGCGCGGCAACGCATCGCGGAACTCGATGACTTTCGGCAGTTTGTACTTGGCGATACGTCCCTTCAGGAACTCGCGCACCTGCGCCTCGTCGAGCGATGCGCCGTGCACGCGCTGGATGATTGCCGCCAGCGCCTCGCCGAACTCTTCATCCGGAATGCCGAACACCGCGCAATCGAACACGCCCGGTAGTTCGTATAGTTCCGTTTCGATTTCCTTGGGATAGATGTTCACGCCGCCGGAAATCACCATGTCGTTCTTGCGGTCCGACAGGTACAGGAATCCGTCGTCATCGAGATAGCCTATGTCTCCGGCCGTCCATAGTCCTTTGTATTCCATCGCCGCGCGCTTGGCCGGATCGTTCTGATAGACGAAATCCGGATACAGCTTGAAACGCGCGAAGATCTCGCCCGGCGTGCCGTTGGGCAACTCGTTGCGCTGTGCATCGAGTTCCTTCAGCTCGACATGCGGCAGCGCCTTGCCGACCGTTCCGGGATGGCTGAGCCAATCGGCCGAGTTGCAGT
>CAZLDA010000233.1:0-6568 GCA_964557875.1 uncultured Pseudomonadales bacterium
CGGTGGCGGCCCGATCTTCGTCAAGATCGGTACGTCGGTCCGCTATCGGCCCGCCGACCTGGATTCATGGATAGAGCAACAGGCCCGCACCAGCACAACGCCTAGCGCGGCGTAGTCGGCTCGTCAGTCAGTGAAATCGCGCAAAAACGTTGGCACGAACACACGGCGGCGCCGCAGCGTCGTCAGGCTAGGAGCAGGTTCCATCAAATCCTCGACCTTGTGTCCTCGGGGTCTGTCTAGCCGATCTGCGGCATCCCCCAAACGGTCGTGCCACACACGGTCGCTGCACTGAATTTGCAGACCCGAGTGACACGCTAATGTCATCCCGTGATCCGAGGAAGCGAAGGCGCGGCAAGTCAAAGCCGTTCCTGCTGCTCCCAATGGACATGATTAGGTCGGACCAGTACGCGACGCTCTCGGCACGCGCCGTCAAGCTCATGATCGACATCGGCGCGCAGTACAACGGGACGAACAACAGCGATCTCGACATCGTCTGGGCGCGCATGTCGAAGCGTGGTTGGACGTCGAAGGATCAACTCAACAAGGCACGCGACGAACTGGTCGAGCGCGGATTCATCGTCCGAACTTGTCTGCCGGGTTGGCGCGGCACCCGAAGCCCGACTCTGTACGCAATCACATGGCAACCCATCGACGACACCCGGAACGCGATCGAGGTCTCGTCGACGAAGGTTCCGCCCCACACCTGGAAGTCCGCGTGTGCCGAAGCCACACCAAAAAGCCGTCGAAAAGTTCACCCCAAAACAAATCCTGTGCCCCGTACGGAGGGTCACATCGACCCGTACGGAGGGTCGATGGAAGTGGAAAACGGAACGCATCGACCCGTACGGAGGGTCGATACAGCACCTTTTTCAGAATCTATCGACCCGTACGGAGGGTCACTTCTTAGATATATGCCAGAGGCAGGCACATCTGACGAGGCAACAGACACCGGTAGCAGCACCGAATGAACATCTCCGAAAGCGTCGAACACAGGGAGCTTGTCGCGGCGACCGTAGAGCTTTGCGAGCGCGGATTTCTGACGTGCACACGTGGTCGACCCGGAGATGACGACGCAACGTATGCACTCGCATGGTTACCGCTCGACAACCCCGAGTCGCTTTCGTTCGAGGTTCGACGAACTCACGCGGAGAACATGCGGAGACAGCTCGGCAACAAACCAACACGGTTGAGGAGCAAACCACGATGACCGTCACGAACACCATTCCGAATGACGACGCAACCGAACGAACCGGACTTGTCCGCTACGACTTGATGACACGAGCGATCGCGGAGTGCCGCAAGGTCGACGAGCTCAAGGACTACCGCGACAAGGCGCGAGCGCTCGAACTGTATGCGAAGCAGGCGCGCAACCGTGATGCAGAGGCGCAGGCGGCGGAGGTTCGCATTCGTGCTGAACGGCAGTGCTCGATCCTGATCCGCGAGGGTCAGGCGGACGGCACGATCGCGACGCAGTCACGACATCCGGGCAGTGTCGCATCGGTCGACACTGCTCCGAAGGTGCTCGCCGATCTGAATGTCAGCCGCGATCAGTCGTCGCGATGGGGAAAGCTCGCCGACATTCCAGACGACGAATTCGAGGCGCGACTCGCGGAGACGCGGGACCGTGGCGATGTGCCGACCACCGAAGGGATCGCGCTTCAGAAGTCGCGTGCCCCCGAATCCGAGGATGAGATCATCGCGAGCCAGCAGCGCGAAGAGCACAGAAGACGCCAAGCGGCCGATGAAGAGGATCGAAGGATCGCAATCCACGGCTTGGAGAGCGCGATCAACTACTTCATCGCGGGCGCGTGCTATTTCCCGAAACGCTCCCCCATCGAACAGGCGCGGGCGCTCGGCGTCGAAGTGGCGGACCTGATCGGCAAGCACTTCAAAATTCCGGGCGTCTCTGCGCCTGCGTTTGCTGCTGGATACCGCAACGCTGCGGAACTATTGGCCGTGCTCGCGAAGACTGTCGCAGACGCTCAACTAGCGGCAGCACAACCGCTGCATGTAGCAACCGCTGCCGAATACGCAGCAGCAAGCCGGGGTGAGTGACATGCGCAGTCGCTACATGGGGTTGCTCGAAATTCCGCAGACGTGCGGAATTTGCAAGGGCTCAGTGAGGTGTACCGATTCATCATCCGTTGCTTCGAGTACCGCAATGGCTTGCCCGGAGGACGTTGCAGCGCCAACGGATATGCGCCCATGACAGCGACCGACAACAACGTGATCGCATTCCCTTCGAGCCGCGTTCCGTGGATGCCGCTGTGGCCAGACGACCCGCGCTGGCGCGGCTCAAACGTCGCACGCACGGCATACGTCGAGGTGGCCGGTTTGCAATGGACGGATGGATCGATCCCAGGCGATCCGGGCGACATCCGCAAACGGCTCAACCGAGACACCGACGCCGAATGGGTGCGCGCATGGCGGCGGATCAAGCGCGAGTTCTCGTTGTGCCCTGACGGTCGACGTCGAAGCGAACACCTGCGCCAGTCGTACGACATGTCGGTGGAGATCGAACGACTTCGTTTCGAGAACGATGATCTGCGAGCGAGGCTCGGCGAATGACGAAACCGTCACCAACAGCACCGCCGAGCCGCAGCAAGCCCGCACCGCGATCGCTGCATGAAGCGTTGCACAAGGCACCGCGTGATCCGTGTCGCGCGTGCGGCGGCAGCGGTGATTGCAAGTGGTGTTCGACGTCGATCCCGCGCCGACCAGCCAATCCAAAAGACACATCCGAGGTCGATCAGCGATGAGTTCCATCCGCAAACGTGATCCGAGATCACGACGCGACGTTGACGGGCACTTGCCACGCGATGAGGAAGCCCTGCCGCTGATCGACGACGGCGCTGCAGTCGAAATTGTCGATTTCGATCCGCCTCACGCCGAGAGTAGCGACGGTTTGCAACTCGTCGTCTCTGGTGTGCTCGTGGTCGGCGCATCGCTTCGGTTTTTGGAATTCTGTGCGACCGTGCCCCGCGAAAGACTCGATTTGGCACTCGGCGCCCTGGTCGACGAATTGCAGCGCCGACGCGGTCTACATGTCGAACGCTGACGCATTCGACCGTTGGGCTGACGCGGAGAACATCAGTGCGCTTCGTCGCGCACCGTTTCGACGTGCGTTTTTCGCTGGTGCCGAGTACGAGCGCCAACAGCACGATGACGTTGATGTTGCCGCTGAGGTTGAGCGCTTGGTCCAGCATCTGCGCGAGCGCAGCATCCTGGTTATCGCGGGTCATCTCACACACATCGACGGCATCGCCGCGTTGACCGGAAAAAGCGTTCGTACAATCGAGCGCTGGTGCGAAGCGGGAATCGCTCCGGCGCATACGCATGTTGGTCGCCGCCGCGTTTTCGACCTGCATCGCTTGGTTGAGTGGCGCCGCGCGAACACGACATTCGACGACACTCGGCCTGGGAAACGCGTAGTACGCTGATTCCGAACTCTTCGATAAGGACATCGACCAAATGCGTGACGTTGCAAATCTCTTGGCGCATCCGCTTGCACTGAAGCACCGCGACATCGCTCAGGGTCTCGCGTATTGCAGCGCCACTCTCTCGATGCCCCACGCGATCGCGCTGTTGCAACTGTACGACGACCTGGTGACGGGCCGTGTCACTGCTGGCGCTGCTGACGAGCAGACGCCGTCGCGATCGACATCGACGTTGGAGCCGACATCGATTTTCGAGAGACGTGCACAGCAGGCCGCGCAGTTCGGTTCGGAAGCATCGCGATGAGTCGCGAGTATCGGCCACCGTCTCATCCGCTATTGCAGGTGCAACCACAAGGGAAGCTCAACGCGAACCAAAAGCGCAGGCTACGGCAACTGCTCGCCGCCTGCGAAGCCGAGCATCAACTGCTGCAGTCCGCGTCTGACCGTCGCCGCGAGCAGCAGGCTGAGCGTGCCGTTTTGTTGCGCGAACTTGCGGCCGTGCAGGACATGGGTCGCCGCTCAATCGACCTGACGCCGTCGACAGTGACCGACGATCCGGCGCCGCGTGGAGAGGTTGCGATTGCAGCGGCGAACAAGCGGGAAATCTTGGCCGAAATCAACTCCGTCATCGGCGAACTCACCGCACGAATCACGCATCACACGGCGCGTTGGACCACGCTGTCGCGCGTTGCTGAATCGGTGTTTGAAGCGCTCGGATCGCAGCGTGCTGGACGCAGCCTGACCACGCTGGCCGCAGAAGCAGGAGTGCGCTGAGATGGCAAAGATCAAGACGGTGGAACCAGTGCCGACGCTCGAACAACTTCGCGAGCAGATCGTTGGCGTTCAACGCGAGATTCGCGAAGTCGAACTGGCACCGCTGCACGCCGATGACATCCGAGATCGCGTTCGCGGTTCGCTCGGTCGGCTGCGCGCCGACAACAACAGGTTGTCCTTTTCGTGGATCGACCCCTTCCAAGCGAACTTCGACGGCCCGGTCACGTGGTCGGACCTCTGCATGCTGCACGGCGTCGCCAAAGTCGAAATGTGGTACGTCGCCGCACTGCTGGAGCAACGCGGTACCGATCAACCGCAAGGGCTGCGATTGAGCGAACGCAAAGCAGCGGTTCGCGAACTCAAGGCGCGGCTGTTCACGTTGGAAGTCGCCGAGGAAGTGCTGATCTGTCAGATGATCGATGGCGGCAACGACGGTGCGCACCACATACGCCGCGCTGCTGCTGACGGTCGCGCTCTGCTCGAAGCATGGAAATAGGTTCAACGCTTTCGGTCGCGCGTTTCGCTGCGCGCGACCGGATCGCTCGCGGCAGCCGAGAACAGGGTCACCTCGCCGACCGCCAGCACCTCGGTTGCCGGGACGCCATTCCCTCAGCAACCGGAAACGCTCGCGGCACGGTTTGATTGAGCCGTGTCGCGAGCACCCCTTTCGAGTCGATTCGATGATGTTCCGGGTCCTTCGTGGGCGATTCGAGCCGGGCGGGCTAGCGGGCTCTCGAACGCCGATGTTCTGTCACCCCTCAAGACTCTTGGGTAAGCGCTGAATGAAATCCAGACCGCCACGTCCGCACGGCGTCCTGCTGTCAATCCAGCAGATCGCGACAGAAGTCGGCGCGAGCAGGGAAACACTGCGATCGAGACTGACTGCTGCCGGCCTTGCGCCCGCATACATCGACGGTCGGCGCGAGCTATATCGATTGAAGTCGGCGTTGGCTGTTTGGTTCGCGACGGCTGAAACCGACACGTCGCGGATGTCAGCGTTTCAACGTCGAGCATTCGCACAAGCACGGCACGAGGAATTGAGGCTGAGGCTGCGTGAGGGCGAACTCATGGAGGCGGTCACGGTCGAGCACGAATACGCGAGGGCAGCGCTGATCTTTAAGGACGGCCTGGAGCAGACACTCGATGTCATCGAACGTGTCGGGTGCGACGTGCGGGCGATTGAGGCAGCCGACCGACACCTGGCAGGTGTGCGCCGCGAAATAGCGCAGCGGTTGCGGGGCGATGAGCCGGCGCTCCATCACCCGCGACCGGCGCACAATGGCAGACGGCATGCTGTCGCGGAACCGGAGTTGTTGATCTGACCCCGAGCGTGAGGCTGACTGATGGATGACGACCACGATCTGATCAACACGTTCCGCTACGCGAGCGCGCATGGTGTCCGCGTCGAGATGGCCGAACTGATTTTCGGCAACCCCGCGCTGTGCATCACCAGAGCCGAAGCGCGTGCACTGTCAGCGCTTGAGCGGCGACGGCTGATTGAATCGGCTGAAGTGCTGCGCGAGAAACTGCTCTCGATCGATGGTGACAACGCACGCGCGCGACGAACGACGAACGACTTGATCGACAGCGCTGTGCAACGGCTGCAGTGGCATCGGCAGCGCTGAGCCGCGCACGATAGCCCCCGGCCGCCGGCGACGTTGGTCCTCCGACAAGCGGCCTATCCTTTGGTCCGCGTTTCGCGCTATAACGCGCCTGCGCTCATCAGCCAACCGCGAGGCAACAAAGTGGCCACTGTGCCCGCCAACGATGTCGCCGACCTCCTGCTGTCTTTCTCTGACGCGAATGCCGGCGACCTCATGTCGAATATGAAGTTGCAGAAACTGCTCTACTACACGCAGGGCTTCCACTTGGCCATTCACAACGAGCCGCTGTTCGATGATCGCATCGTTGCGTGGCAGTACGGACCGGTGGTACTCAGCGTCTACGAGCGATTCAAACAGCACGGTGGGGATGCAATCCCGGCACTCGATCACGAGGCCGGCATCAATCTGTCGGATCAGCAGCGGAAACTGATCGCTGAGGTCTATGAGCAGTACGGGCAGTATTCAGCGTGGAAACTGGCGCGCATGACCCACGAAGAACCACCGTGGAAGGACACCGGCTACAACGAGCCAATCTCTCACGACGCGCTTCGTCGCTATTTCGCGACGCAGGTTGATTTCGACTGATTATCGATCGCTGCAGGTAATGAGCGCACATCCGAAGCGACGCGAGACCCAGACTCGGCTGAGGCCGGACGGTGGCTCAGACCTCGGCAGTTGCATCACCTTTTCCTTCCGACACCTTGATCAGAACCGGCACGGCCCAGCCGGGTGTTCGATCGCCGATACTCGATC
>CAZLDA010000234.1:0-6545 GCA_964557875.1 uncultured Pseudomonadales bacterium
ATCGAACCGTGGCCCCCATGCGCGGGTGCACTTCCGCGCCGGTTGCGGCTGTCGTGGTACGACGCGCCGCCGGTGATTCCCGGTGAACGCTGGCAACTGCGAATCAAACTGCGCAGCGTGCGGGGTTTTCAGAATCCGGCCGGTTTCGACTACGAAGGATGGGCTCTCGCGACAGGAATCGATGGGGGCGGTTCGGTGCGTTATGCCGAACGCCGCGCGGTGTCATCGGGTTGGAGTTGGGACCGGCTCAGACTCACGCTTCGCGAACGATACGCGGCGCTTTCGCTTGCGCATGGTGGAATCGACCTCGCGCTGTTGACGGGTGACGGCGGTCTTATGGACGAAGCGGACTGGTCGCTATTCCGCGCTACCGGAACCATTCACCTGATGGTGATCTCCGGACTGCACCTGACGATCGTTGCTGCGTTGGGTGTCGCGTTGGGCCGCGCAGGGGCGCGACTGAGTCCGGCCGTGCTGGCACGCGGCGGCACGATCTGGTGCGGCGTGTACATTGGCAGTGCCTTCGTTACGTTCTACGCGTTTCTCGCCGGGTGGGGCGTTGCAGTGCTGCGATCGTGGCTCGCGACGCTAGTCGTACTGTCCGTTCTACCGCTGGGCCGACGCATATCCCTACCGCGCATGTTCGTACTGGTGAGCGCGATCCTGCTGACCTGCGATCCGCTCGCACCGCTGCAGGCGGGGTTCTGGTTGTCGCTTGGTGCTGTAGCGGTGCTGCTTGCACAGTTCGCGCCGCGCGTCGAACCGAGTTCCACAATACGCACGCTGGCGATGGCGCAGGTCGTTCTGGCCGCTGCCATGGTGTCCGTGCTTGTCGCAACGATTGGCAGCGTTGCGTGGGTTGGTCCGCTCGCAAACCTCATTGCGGTTCCCATCGTGAGTGTCGTCGTTGTACCGCTCGATCTCTTCGCGGGAATGTTCATGGCAATGGATGTCGGTGGCGCCGCCTGGGTCGTCCGCCTGGTCGATGCGATCGTCGGGTTCGTTGTTGCCTATCTGCGCGCGTTGGCACACTTCGACTTGACGAGTTGGCGCTCGGCACGCAGCGAATCTTCTTTGGTCGTTTCGTCGATCGCGTGCGGCTTGATGCTGTTGCCGCTGTCGTGGCGGCATCGCGCGTTGTTGTTGCCGTGCATTGCGCTGCCGTTGGTACCACTCGAATCCCGTCCGCTTCATAAGCAGTTCGCAGTGACTGTGCTCGATGTCGGTCAGGGACTGAGCGTGATCGTCGAGACCGCGCGACACCGTTTGCTATATGACACAGGGCCGCGATTTCCGTCGGGCTTCGACCTCGGTTCCGCCGTGGTAGTGCCCAATCTGCGGCGCGACGGCGGGCGCACGCTCGACGCCGTTGTGCTTAGCCATTCCGATCTGGATCACGTCGGTGGTTACGGCGCGGTCGCAAACGCGGCGTCTGTACGCGCGTTGATCGGCGGGCAGACCGTCGCGGGACTCGACGCGTTGCGAACGTGCCGCGCCGGCACAGGTTGGCAGTGGGACGGCGTGCGTTTCCGCATCTTGCATCCACTACACGCGGTCAGGTCGGACAACGACAAATCATGCGTGCTGTCGATCGACAATGGAGCGCAGAGGGCAATGCTGCCGGGCGACATTACGTCAGCGGCCGAGTCGACGTTGCCTTACCCGGCACTCGACGCACCGATCGATCTTCTCGTCGCCGCACACCACGGCAGCGCCAGTTCGTCGGGCGTGTCGTTCGTGAAGTGGTCGCGTCCGCGGGTTGTGGTTTTCAGCGCCGGGTTCATGAATCGATTCGGGCATCCACGTCGCGACGTGGTGTGCCGCTTCGAGAGTGTCGGCAGCCGAACTTTTACCACCGCACGATCGGGCGCTGTCATTTGGCGTTCGGACGCAAAGGAGGAGGTCACCGAGTGGCGCCGACATTCGCCCCCTTACTGGCGCGTCAGCGATTCGACGCATGAGATCTGCCCGTGAACGGCTCGAAAGACTCAGCGGAAGCGATTCACCATCAAGCGCAGTTGCGAGACGAGGCGGGTCTTTTCATCCGGTGTCAGGAAGCGCCCGATCTCGATGCGCTGGTCGCGTGCCTGAACGGCAATCCGGTCCTGGTACCAGGGATGCGCTGTGGGTTCGACGTGGAAACGCGTGAAGAAACGCGAGAAGCGGTAGATGCGTTCGGGTTCCGAGTGACCCTTCTCCACGATCAGTTCTTCGGCGGAGAAGGTCAGCACTTCCTGCTCATGCGTGCGCCGCACACAGAAATATAGACAAGCGGCCAGTGCACTCATCTCCAACGCACTGAACGGCAGCACCATCCAGTAACCCCGCAACGCGAACGTAGTGGCAACGATCAGCGAAACGGTGAGCAACGTGCAGAGGAAGTAGGTGTTGGAACGCCACGTCCACGATCGATTGGGGCGCAGCACGATCTGCCCGACGCGGGCGCATTCGTCGAAATGCGCCGCGATCATGCTTCAGCCCCGCTTGGATTGCGCTGAGCTGGCCGCGATGCGGTGTGCATCGGCACGATCGAGTGCGAGTGCCGCGAGATCTCGCAGCAACGGATGCGAGAACGTCAGTTCTTCGAGGCTGAATGCGCGGCTGACCCACTTCGCGTGGCGATAGCGCGAATCGTCGCGCAGCCGAACCCGATCCGATTGCGATGAGAATCGATGAAAGGCACTGAACGTCGCGTTTTCTCCGGCCAACAATCCCGGCGCGCTGTCGATCCCCAGCGTGTCTTCGAACACCAGATCGTCGATACCGAGTTCCGCGACCAGATAGTCGGTGAGCGACGCCTGCCAAGCCGATCCCACCGTCAGATACTCACCGGGGAAGAGCCATTTGCCGTGCCGTTGCACCACGAGCAGCTTGCCCATCGGATTCACGATCGCGGCACCCTGGAACACCTGAAAGTAGTCCTGGCCCAGGCGCAGGTCTTGTCGTATTCGGTCGACACTGTTCCACAGATGCTGGCTTGTGCGGTTGGTGAACTTGAGACCGAGTCCGTCTTCGGTGACGCGCGCTACCTCCATGTCGATGGTCGGTGTCGGGATGGATTCGACAAGGGCGGCGTTCAACACCGTCACTTTGACCTTTGCGCCGGGACGCAAGCCGCTCGGACTGAGGCGTACGAATATTCCGCTTTCTGAAATGTCGCGCGCCACGGTTCTGATCTTGCCGATGCTGGGGTGCGCGAGTTCCACTTCGAACGGCAGCTGAATTCGGGCACTCGCGCGTTCGTCGTTGGAGAAATCCTGCGGTTCAGTCATGAGGGAAGTGCGCGCCCAATGGTGAATCGATCTAATTCAATGTAGCGCGCCGGAACATCAGTTTCCAGGTATGTCGTTGGATCGGCTTGAAAAAGCGAGCGGTGGACGCATCTTTGCGGAGTTCGCGGAGGAACAGCAACTATGCGCATGGATCGAATGACGAGTCGTTTGCAATCGGCGTTGGCCGACGCTCAATCGTTGGCGGTCGGAAAGGACCACAACTACGTGCAGCCTGTGCACCTGATCACGGTGCTGCTCGAAGACAAGGCCAGCGGCGTCCGCCAACTGTTAGCTCAAGCCGGTGGTCGTGTCGACGACCTCGAGAATGCGCTCGCAACGGAGCTCGACCGCCAGCCGACCATTAAGCAACCCACCGGCGACGTTGGTCTCGGGCCCGATCTCGTGCGGCTGCTGAATCTCGCCGATCGTCATGCGCAAAAGCTCGGCGACAAGTTCATTTCCACGGAAGTGGTGTTGCTCGCTGCTTGCGAAGACTCGGGCGCTGTCGGACGAGCGCTTCGCGAAGCTGCGGTGAAGCGCGAAACTCTTGAAAAGGCCATTGCCGGAATCAGGCAAGGAGAAGCGGTGCAGGATCCGAACGCTGAAGAGAGCCGTCAGGCGCTCGAAAAGTACACGGTCGATCTCACTAAGCGGGCAGAGGACGGCAAGCTCGACCCGGTGATCGGTCGAGACGACGAAATTCGCCGAACGATCCAGGTGCTGCAGCGGCGCACCAAGAACAACCCGGTGTTGATCGGCGAGCCCGGCGTGGGCAAGACCGCGATCGTCGAAGGGCTCGCGCTGCGCATCCTGAATGGCGAAGTGCCGGAAGGCCTGAAGAGCAAACGTATCCTCGCACTCGACATGGGTGCCCTGATCGCGGGTGCGAAGTTCCGCGGCGAATTCGAAGAACGTTTGAAGTCCGTGTTGAACGAGCTCGCGAAGCAGGAGGGCAACGTCATCCTCTTCATCGACGAGCTGCACACCATGGTTGGTGCCGGCAAAGCGGAAGGCGCAATGGACGCCGGGAACATGCTGAAACCCGCGCTCGCGCGCGGTGAGTTGCATTGCGTCGGCGCCACCACGCTCGACGAATATCGCAAGTACATCGAAAAGGATGCGGCGCTGGAACGACGCTTTCAGAAGATCCTGGTCGATGAACCCAGCGTCGAAGACACCATCGCGATCCTGCGTGGCTTGAAGGAGCGCTACGAGCTGCACCACGCTGTCGACATCACCGACCCGGCCATCGTGGCCGCGGCGCGTTTGTCGCATCGCTACATCAGCGGCCGACAGTTGCCCGACAAAGCGATCGATCTCGTCGACGAGGCGGCGAGCCGCATCCGCATGGAAATGGACTCGAAGCCCGAAGAAATGGACAAGCTCGAGCGCCGTTTGATCCAGCACAAGATGGAACTCGAGGCGCTGAAGAAAGAGAAGGACGAGGCGTCGCGCAAGCGAACAGAGGCGTTGAAGGAAACCGTCGCCGAACTCGAGCGCCAGTATGCGGACCTCGAAGAGGTTTGGACTGCTGAGAAGGCAACGCTGAAAGGCGCGCAACACATCAAGGAAGAACTGGACACGGCACGATTGGAATTCGAGGCCGCGCGGCGCGCGGGCGATCTCGCGCGGATGTCGGAATTGCAGTACGGACGCATTCCGGAACTGGAGAAGAACCTCACTGACGCGGTGGCGGCAGAAGGCAAAGAGACGCGGCTGCTGCGCAACAACGTTACCGAAGAAGAGATCGCCGAGGTCGTCTCCAAATGGACGGGCGTTCCGATCACGAAGCTGCTGGAAGGCGAACGCGAGAAGCTGCTGCAACTCGAAGATCAGCTGCATCAGCGCGTGATCGGCCAGGACGAAGCGGTGAAAGCGGTGGCCGACGCTGTGCGACGTTCGCGTGCGGGCCTCGCGGATCCGAATCGTCCCAACGGTTCCTTCATGTTTCTAGGGCCGACCGGCGTCGGTAAAACGGAGCTGTGCAAAGCGCTGGCGGCGGTGTTGTTCGACACAGACGACGCGATGGTGCGCATCGACATGTCGGAGTTCATGGAGAAGCACTCCGTGGCGCGCATGATCGGCGCGCCGCCGGGATACGTCGGTTACGAAGAAGGCGGCTTCCTCACCGAAGCAGTTCGCCGCAGGCCGTATTGCCTGGTGCTGCTCGACGAGATCGAAAAGGCGCATCCGGACGTGTTCAACGTGTTGCTGCAGGTGCTCGACGACGGACGGTTGACCGACGGCCATGGCCGTACCGTCGACTTCCGTAACACGGTGCTGGTGATGACATCGAACCTCGGTTCGGAAGCTATTCAGAACCTGACGGAGTCGGGTCGGTATGACGCGATCAAGCCGACGGTGCTCGGCGTTGTCGCCAAGCATTTTCGTCCGGAGTTCCTGAACCGCATCGACGACGTGGTCGTGTTCCACCCGTTGGGGCGCGAACACATGACGGCGATTGCCGAAATCCAACTGGCATCGTTGCGGGCGCGATTGAAGGAGCAGGAACTCGGTCTTGAACTGACGAGCGAAGCCATTCAACGGCTGACGGAGCAGGGCTACGACCCGGTCTATGGTGCCCGGCCGCTGAAGCGCGCCATTCAACGCAGCATCGAGAACCCTTTGGCCGGGGAGTTGTTGAGCGGCCGCTTCCATCCGGGCGACTCGATCCGCGTTCACGCTGACGGCGACGCGTTTCGTTTCGAACGCATCGCCGCAGCATGACTATTGTATAAATATCCAGTAGTCGTATACTGCGGTTCCAGAGACAAGTGGAATTCGATCGTGACGCAAAAGTCGCTGTTCGAAACGGCCCTGTTGGAAGCGACTCCTTTGGGGAGGAGTGAATCGCCGGTCGTGCGATCCGCTCCGCTCGGGTCGGGTGTTGCGGACACGCGCGAGCGGCAGCAGCGGCATTTGATTGCCGCGCGCCGCTTGTCACGTCGAATTGCGCGACTCCCCGATCATTCGCCGGCGCAATTGCAGGCGGGCCGGATGATCTGTCGCCATCTGGTCGCGATGCTGAAGGAAGCCGAAGCAGAGTCGGAGCCTACAGCGCACTAGTCGCGTCTGTGTGAGCGAGCCCACCTATTCGGCATCGATTGCTTGCTGGCGCCGAGCGGCGTTGGCTACCATCATTCGATTCCCCCGCGTCAAGGATGCCAATGATCAAGAAGTGTCTGTTTCCCGTGGCCGGCTACGGCACACGATTCTTACCGGCGACCAAGGCGATGCCGAAGGAAATGCTGCCGATCGTCGACAAGCCACTCG
>CAZLDA010000235.1:0-6532 GCA_964557875.1 uncultured Pseudomonadales bacterium
GGGCCCCTCAGGCTCCGCGGAAGACCAGCGCCCGGAAGTGCGCTTCGTCGCGCTGCATCCCGCGGACGAAGTGCACGAGCCCCGACCCCGCGTCTTCGAGGCCGCACTCGCGCAACAGACCGGCGAGTACCTCGACCTCGCCCCACGCGACGAGCACGTGAGTAGAATGCCGCGATGCTTCCACGCGACGACGACAAGCTCGTATTCACTGTGAGTGAACTCGCGGGCTCGGTGCGCTTCACGCTCGAAGAACGCTTCCCGATTGTGTGGGTGGAAGGTGAGCTCTCGAACCTGCGCGCGCCCGGTTCCGGACACTGGTACTTCACGCTGAAAGACGATCGCGCGCAGTTGCGCTGTGCGATGTTCGTGAATCGCAATCGCTTCGTTCGCTTCAAGCCACGCGATGGTATGAAGGTGATACTGCGCGGTCGCGTCAGCCTGTACGAAGCGCGTGGCGACTTTCAGCTGCTGGCCGATCATCTGGAATTGTCCGGCGAAGGTGCACTACGCGCCGCATTCGACGCACTGAAACGCACGCTCAGCGACGAAGGTCTGTTCGCAGAAACGCGCAAGCGACCTCTACCCGAATATCCCGCGCACCTCGCGGTGATCAGTTCGCGCTCAGGCGCCGCATTGCGCGACGTGTTGGCCGTGTTGCGCCGTCGCTGCCCCGCTCTTCGCGTCACACTGCTGCCGGTGTCCGTACAAGGCAAAGACGCCGAACCGCAGATACTCGAAGCGCTCGACCGAGTGTCCGACTGGCCGGCCGAATTCGGCGACGAACCGGATGTGGTGCTGCTGACGCGCGGTGGCGGTTCACTGGAAGATCTCTGGGCATTCAACCTCGAGTCGGTTGCGCGCGCGGTCGCCGCGTCGCCGATTCCGATCGTGTCCGCGATCGGCCACGAAACCGACATCACCATCTGCGATTTCGTCGCCGACGTGCGCGCACCAACTCCGTCGGCCGGTGCCGAACTGATCGCACCGAACATGCACGACTGGGTTCGTCGCGCGGCGCGGTTGACGCTGTCGTTGCACGCCCATTGGCGCCATACGCTCACACTGCGTCGACAAAGCCTGTATCAGGTCGCGCGACGGCTCACGCACCCCGGGCGCGCGTTGCAACAACGTATGCAACGTCTCGACGACGTCGAACGACAACTCATCGCCGCAACGAAGGCACGCATCGGTCGTGCGCGCAATGTCAGCACCCTGCTGCGAACGCGCCTGCGCCAGTTCCATCCGCAGCGCGAAATCGCTCATGCCCGGGCCGCTCTATTGCGTGCCGAGCATTCATTGGCGCGCAGCATCAAAACCCGTGTCGAAGCCGCACGCACCGGCACCGCTGCCATCAGCCGCGCGTTGAACGCGGTCAGCCCGTTGGCGACGCTCGGCCGCGGCTACGCCATCGTGACGACACCCGCCCCTCACACGGCGCGTTGGGGGACTCCGATCGTCTCCATTGCCGACACGGCGCCGGGCAACACGATCGTTGCGCACCTCGAAGACGGTTCGCTTACCTGCGTCGTTTCGGATATCGAACCCAATGCGGTTTGAGCCCACGCGTTCTGCCGCGGCGGCGGTGCTGTTCCTGCTTGCCGCATCGGCGCACGCCGTCGTTCGCGGCGGCGTGGAGGTCATTCCGCTGCCCGAAGCGACCGCGAATGCAACGTACGAAGGCCGACCGGTACTGATCGTCAAACGTCCGAAGCCCACGGCGATCGTCGGCGTTCCACTAGATGCGACGATCGGCAAACACGTGCTGGTGGTCGAATCCGCCGAACACGTGCAGACGGAAATCCCGTTCAAGGTCGTCGACAAGAAGTACCCGACGCAGCGGTTGACGCTCAACGAGAAGATGGTCAATCCGCCGCCCGAGGAACTCGCGCGCATCGAGCAGGAGACGCTCATGCAGAACGAGCTTTACGACCGCTTCAGTGCAGTCGACGCATTCCCGTTCCCGATGCAGATACCGGCCGCGGGACGGGTGAGTTCGAACTTCGGGTTGCGGCGCATACTCAATGGCCAGCCGCGCAACCCGCACGCCGGCCTCGATGTGGCGGCGCCCACCGGCGCGCCGGTCGTATCACCCGCCGCCGGAACCATCGCGTTTGCCGGATCTCTGTACTACAACGGCAATGCCATCTTCGTAGATCACGGCGGCGGCCTGATTTCGATGGTTTGTCACCTGTCGAAGATCGAAGTGCAGCGAGGCGATGTCGTTGGAAGAGGGCAGAAAATCGGGCTCGTAGGCGCCACGGGCCGTGCAACCGGCCCGCACCTTCACTGGTCCGTTAGCCTGAATGGCGCGAGAGTGGATCCTTCCGCGGTGCTGGCGCTCTATCGGCCGAAGCCGAAGCCTGCAGCCAAACCGGCCCAGTAAGTACGCCTATTTCTTGACGTGCCGCATCAGCCGCTTACGGCTTTGCTTCTGCCGCGGCGTCAATTCGTTGCGGCGGCCGGCATAAGGATTAACGCCCGTTTTGTAGACGATCCGCACGGGCATGCCGACCAGCTTCAGCGCGTTTCGAAAGCGATTCTCCAAATAGCGCGTGTAGCTCTCGGGCACCGCGTGCGTCTGATTGCCGTGCACCACGATGGTAGGCGGATGACCGCTCGCCTTGTGCGCAAAACGCAGTTTGATGCGCCGACCGTTCGAACTCGGCGGTGGTCAGCACACGTGCAAGGAATGCGGTAGACACTTCGAACTGCCCTGCTTCGTAAACGCGCTTCACGTCTTCGAGCAACCCGCGCACGCCCGTACCGTGTAATGCAGAGATGCGATGCACCGGCGCCCACGGTGCGAAGTCGAGACGTCGTTCCAGTTCGGTTTTTACGCGCTCGCGTTGTTCACTCGTCAGGCCGTCCCACTTGTTCACGGCAATAACCAGGCCGGCGCCGCGATCGATCGCGTAACCGAGCATGTGGAGGTCCTGCTCGACGAGTTGCTCACTTGCATCGATCAACACCACGGCAACGTCGGCGGATTCGATTGCTTCGAGCGCCTTCACTACCGAGAACTTTTCCACCACGTCTTCGACTTTGCCCTTGCGGCGCACGCCGGCCGTGTCGATCAACGTGAATCGACCAACGTCGTGGTCGAATGGAATCTCGATCGCATCGCGCGTCGTTCCCGGCGCATCGAACACCACTTGCCGCTCTTCGCCGAGCCAGCGATTGACGAGTGTGGATTTGCCGACGTTCGGCCGGCCGATTACCGCGACGCGCATCCGCTTCGGACCTGCATCGAGGACCGGCGCTTCGTCCACTGCATTCGGTAACACGTCGAGCAGCACCTGTTGCAGCGCTGCCATGCCCCGGCCATGCGCCGCGGAGATCTGCGCCTGCGAGCCGAAACCAAGTCGGGAGAACTCGGCAGCGGCGACATCCATTGCGGTGCTGTCGATTTTGTTGATTGCAAGCACGACCTTGCGATTGGTCTTGCGCAACTGTTCGGCGATGTCGATGTCGCTGGCGGTGAGCCCCGCGCGCGCATCGACCATGAACAGAACCACATCGGCTTCGTCGATTGCGACCGCGGCTTGCCGCGCCATCAATCCGCCAACCGCCGTTTCGTCGAACAGACCACCGGTATCGATCAACGTGCAGGGCCGGTCGCCGATTTCGACTGCACCATAACGGCGATCGCGCGTCAGTCCCGGCGCATCGGCCACGAGTGCGTCGCGACGCCCGGTCAATCGATTGAACAGCGTGGATTTGCCCACGTTCGGCCGACCCACTAGCGCGATCACAGTGCGCATGATTGTCCGCCGATTCGTGCGTCAGCCCTTCACGGGCTCGATGCGGAAGGCGATCAGGTTGCCGCCGTTACCGATGCAATAGACGATGTCGTCGGCGACCACCGGTTGGGAGCGGATGCCGTCGCCATCGAGCTTACGCCGCGCGAGCAGGTGCCCGTCCTGTTGCGACAACACGTGGATGAAGCCTTCTTCATCTCCAACTACGAAATACGGTCCTACCGTTGCGCCGCCGGACAGACCGCGTTTGAACAGCGCGCGCTGCTCCCACGCTACACTCGACGTGCGCTGATCGATTGCGGTGATCACGCTGTTCTCGTCGACGACATAGACGTTGCCCGCGCCCTGCGAAAGACCCACGTAGCTCGACGCATCTTTCTCCCAGAGCACCGTGCCGTCCGACGGGCGGATGGCCGAGAGGCGACCTTGAAAACTCGCCGCATACACCGCACTCGACGTGATTACGGGCGTACCGTCGATGTCGACCATACGATCGAGTTCGGAACGGCCTTGCGGCAACATGACGCGTTGATCCCACACCGGCTCACCGGTCGCTGCGCGGAACGCGGTGACCTTGCCGTTCGCGAAGCCGGCCACGACGATGCCCTCCGCGTACACCGGCGATCCCGTGCCGCGCAATGTGAGCACCGGCACCGGCGTGTCGAACGTCCAGCGCCGCGCGCCGTCGCTCGCTTCGAGTGCGATCAGACGTCCGTCGGACGTCTGCAAAAAGACCAGACCTTCACCCGTGGTCGGCGTGGACAACACTTCGCTCGACACACGAACGCGCCACTGTTCGGATCCGTCAGCGGCCGATAGCGCGACTACTTCCGCGTGCGTGGTGCCGATGATGACGAGACCTTCCCCTGCACCGACACCGCCTGTAACGAAGCTCGTGTCGCGGCGATCGAATGGATTCAGGAACGCGAAGTAGCCCTTCTCGTCTTCGCCGATTCGCGCAGTCCAGAGCTTCTTGCCCTTGAACCGCTCACGCCCTTCGACGTAGCCGAAACCGTCGGCCGCGAAGGCACGATCGGCAAGCACGCCCGGCGGCAGTCGAACGTATTGTTTTCCCAGTCCCTGGCCCACTGAACCGCCCCAGAGACGCTCGATCTTCACTTCCGCCTTGTAACTCGTCAGCTTTGCCGGCGCGTCGGGATCGGTTGTTTTGTCGGCCCAGGGCAACCATGAAAACCAGCTGCAGCCGGAACTCAGCAGTGCAATCCCAACGAGCGCGCAGAGGTTACGGTGCAGGCGCATCGGTCTTCGCTGCCGCTTGTTCTGCCGGCGTCACTTTTGGAGCTGCTTCCGGCGTCGTTTCCGGCGTCGCTTCCGGTTTGGCGAGATCGGTGATCTTCATCTGCAGCACGGGTTGCACCTCGCCACCTTCCGCCGCCGCCGCGGCCGCCTGATACGCTTCGCGCGCCTCATCCACCTTGTGCTGACTCAGCAGGATGTCGCCCTTCAATTCCGCAACGTACGAGCGGAAACCCTGGCCGGTGATCTTGCGCAGCGTTTCGAGCGCCGCGTCGGTGTTGCCGGCTTGCACCTGCAGGCGTGCAACCCGCAGCCGGGCGACGTCGCGAAGACGATCATCCTTCGTGTCGTTGATGACCGTTTCGAGATACTGGGTAGCCTTCGCGTAGTCTTGCGCCTCAACGGCGTCGTGAGCGCGGTAGAACAGCGAGAACGCGCGATAGCCCGTACTGCTGAAGTCGGTGTCGAGCGTGGCGAGAATCGTCGCCACTTCCGCAGGCGATGCATCGCGTTGCCGCGCTTCGATGTAGCGTTGATACGTGGACGAAGCGGCTTCTTCGCGCGTCTGAGTGTAGTCGTTGTACCAGCGCCAACCGATCACCCCGCCGACGACGAGCACCAGCGATACGAGCATCGATGCTGCATTGCTTTCCCACCATCGGCGCAGCACCAGCACCCGATCGTCGTCATTCATATATTCCGACACGCGTCACTTCCCTCCGTCGATCCAGGCGGCCAGTCGCTCGATCAGCGCGGTTGGCGACAACCGCTCCTGAGGTGCGTCGGCGCGCAGCCATTTCAATGTGATCTCGTTGTTTGCCACTTCGTCTTCGCCGACGATCAGGGCCCAGGCCGCCCCGCTCGTGTCCGCTCGTTTCATCTGATTCTTGAGTTTGCCGCCGCCGGCATTCGTTCTCAGCCGCAGCTCGGGTAGTGCGTCGCGTACGCGCTGACACACCGACATTGCCCATGTCGTGTGCGCATCGTCGAGTATCACGCAGTAACCGTCGATCGGCTCGGCGCGCACATCGAGCGCCAACGCTTCGTGCAGCAACACCAGCCGATCTACGCCGATCGCAAAACCTGCACCGGGAGTGGGACGACCACCGAGTTGTTCCACGAGACCATCGTAGCGTCCGCCCGCACACACCGTGCCCTGCGAGCCGAGCGCCTCCGTTATCCATTCGAACACGGTATGCGTGTAGTAATCGAGTCCGCGCACGAGACGCGGATTGATTACGTATCCGATCTGCAGTGCATCGAGCAGGCGCTTCAATCCGTCGAAGTGTGCTTTCGATTCCGCATCGAGGTGATCCGTGAGCGTCGGCGCACCTTGGAGCAGCGCCTGCGTCTTCTGATCTTTGCTGTCGAGAATACGCAGCGGATTACGATCGAGCCGACGCTGGCTGTCGGCATCGAGTTGCGCGCGCAACGGCGTCAGATAGTTCACGAGCGCGTCGCGATACGAACGCCTCGAGCTCGCCGAGCCGAGGGTGTTGAGCTCGAGCCGCAATTCG
>CAZLDA010000236.1:0-6493 GCA_964557875.1 uncultured Pseudomonadales bacterium
CGACGACACGCACGGTGGCTTCGTCGCCGACGAACTCGGTTGCCAGCGTTTCTACGCGAAGCACGACGTCACTCAAGATCGGCGCGCCTGTACGTCTCATCCTTCTTCAGCACTGGCGGGAAGGTCTCCCCCGCTGCCATCGCGGCCCGGATGCGCCGCTTCTCGTCGACGTCGATCCAGAACAGTCCGCCCGCGGAGTAAACACCGGCGGAGAGTTCAAGCGGATCAAACAACTGATCGGTGGTGCGCGCGCCAAGCCACTCGGGCAACTTCACCCAATTCCACGCAGCTTCTCGCGTGTATGGCACCTTGAAGCTCGGGATCACCGAGCCCGAATCGAAGACCATCTGTTCCAGTCGCTGCGCGAGTTCGATGCGCTCGCTCTTCGTGGACGACGCGCGGTATGCGTCAATCAGCTTGTCCATCGCCGGATCGTCGTGGTTCATCAGGTTGTTCGTCTGAGGAACGTGCGCGTTGTCGGAATGGAAAAACTGCCAGTACTCGGGAGAGATACCTTGTGACGCCCAGGTCATCCACGCGATCTGGTGTTTCTTCTCTTGCATCTGTTTGAACGCGCTCGCCGAGTCGAGCAACGCGAGCTCCAGTTCGATGCCGGCCTTCTTTGCTTCCTCGCGCAACACGACGAGGCGATCGGTGCTGTACGGCGAGCCATACGTAACGCGCAGCGACAGCCGCTTTCCATCCCTTACTAGAATTCCATCGGGACCGCGCTCACGCCAACCCGCGGCATCGAGGTACTCCTTCGCTTTCGCCAGGTCGAACTCGCGCGCGTGGATCGCATGGTTATCGTAGTCACCGAAACCCTCGTTGAACGTCTGCATACGCGCGTAGTCGTTGCGAAGTACCGTTCGGATCACTTTGTCGAAGTTCATCGCGTATGCGAGCGCGATTCGTACGTTCCGGTCCTTCAGGATCGGGTCGTCTTCGTTCAGAAACATCCCTGATGCGGGCTGCGGCAGATCGTTGTAGAACCAGTAGCGGCTTATGTAGCCGTTGTCGAACGCAGGCCCCCTTGCTTTCTCGTGCCAGAACTGCGGAATCACCAGCCCGAAGGTATCCGTCTCCCCTTTGACGAAGTGTTGGAAGGCGACATTCAGATCGCGCACCACCTTGATCCGGATCTTGTCGGGGTTGAATCGATGCCGGTAGTACTTGCGATCGTTCGCCCACCAGTTCGGATCCCGCGTGAGCTCGATATACCGCCCCTTGCGAACGTCGGTGATCTGGTACGGTCCGGTGTTGGGTTCGATCTTCCAGTTGTAGTCTGCTACCCAGTTCGGTCCAAGCTGATGGAAGTGCTTTGGCACGACACCAACGGAGTATTCGTACATCAACTCCTCGGGCGGCCGCGGCGCGGCACCTTGCACCCCGACGATTCTGTCGCCATACGCTCGGATATCGACCACTTGAGTCGTGTAATAGTCGTTGTACCAGGGCGCGACGATTTCCTTCGATCGCATGAAGTCGCGCGTGAACTCGAAATCGGCCGCAGTCACGGGCACGCCGTCGGACCAGCGTGCGTCGTCATCAATCCGGTAGTAGACAGTCTTGCCGTCCGCATCGAACGCCCAATGCGAGGCCAACGACGGAATCGGGCGGCGCGTATTCGGATGCCACTGCACGAGGCTCATCTGGTTGTATCGAAGAAACGGAGCGAATCCGCCGTTCGAGTCGGGTCCAACCCGACGGAGAGTCAACGGAAACGATTGCATCGAGGTGCGGAAGGTACCGCCGCGCTTCGCTTCTGGCGCGGCGAAGGTCGGGTCCTCGTCGTTAGTGATCCAGACGAGACCGTCCGGAAGCTTGTCGGGAAGACCAAACGCAACTGTCGGCAGCAATGCCGCAACGACAAGTACGACCCGGTGCAGCCATGCACGTCTATTCATAGTAGGTAAACCGCTTCGGGTCGAACGCCTCGCGAACGGCTTCGCCGATGTACGTGACCATCAGAAGAATGACGATCATCGCCGACACCACAGAAGTGACGATCCATGGCGAATCGAGGTTGTCCGTTCCCTGCGACAACAAATCGCCCCAGCTGGGAGTGGGTGGCAGCAGACCAAACCCGAGATAGTCGAGAGCTGTCAGCGCGGTGATACCGCTCGCGATCGAGAACGGAATGAACGTGACGATCACGGATACGGTGTTCGGGAGGATGTGTCGCGCGACGATACGCGTACTGGATGCGCCAAGAGCGCGCGCGGCCATGACGTAGTCGCGAGCCTTCTCCTTGTAAGTCGAAGTACGCATGTACCACGTCATCGACATCCAGCCGAACAAGACCATCACGAAGGTCAGCGTCCAGAATGTCGGCACCATGATCGATGCCACGATCATGATCACATAGAGGAACGGCACGTTGGACCACACCTCGATGACGCGCTGAAAAAACAGATCGAATGCACCGCCCCAGAAGCCCATCGCGCAGCCGACAGCGACACCGATGAGGTAGTTGCAGAGCAGCAATACCATCGAGAATCCGATCGCAATCCGGAATCCATAAACGAGGCGCGCGACCACATCGCGCCCGGTCGTGTCTGTGCCGAGGAAATGTCGCGTCGCAATCGACGGCGGATACGGTGGATACGCCGACTCGCGCAAGTCGTTCTCGAACGCATTGAATGGAACCGGCGGCATCAACACCCAACCCGCGCCGTTTTCGGCGAACAGAGCGCGGAGATCCCGATAATTCGTTTCGTAGTCGTAGCCGAGTCCGAACGTGGTTCCGGGAATGAACGCACCATACGTCGGAAAGAACAGCCTCCCTTCATAGCTGACTATCAACGCGCGATTGTTCACCAACAACTCGGCGGCGCACGACATCGCAAGCAAGGCGGCCATCGCAAGCGCCGCGTAGTAACCGCGCTTGATCGATTTGAATCGCTGCCACTGCTTCAGCGTAAGCGGACTGACGCTCATCCCGCTTCACCGCTGCCGAACTTGACGCGCGGATCGACGATGGCAACGCAGATATCGGAGAGAATGTTGCCAATCATGAACAGCAGCGAAGAAATCACGAGGATGCCCATCACCACCGGATAGTCGCGCTCGACGAGCGATTCGAAGCCGAGCAGACCGAAGCCGTCGATGTCGAAGATCTTCTCGATCAGGAACGATCCGGTGAGGATCAATGAGATGTTGCCGCCGAACGACGTCGCGATCGGAACGAGACTGTTGCGAAATGCGTGTTTGAATACTGCACGACGAAACGTCATACCCTTTGCGATGGCAGTGCGCACGTAGTCGGCGGCGAGATTGTCCATCAGCGAGTTCTTCATCAGCAGTGTGGTAACGGCGAAGCTGCCTGCCACGTAGGACAACACCGGCAACACGGCATGATTGACGACGTCCCGCACCCGCTCGTTCGGCGACAGGTCGTCGAAATCCTCACTAACGAATCCCCCGAGGGGAAACCAGTCCATCTTCCACGCGAACGCAGTGAGCAGACCGATGCCGACCACGTACCCCGGGATCGCATAACCGATGAACACCAGTGCAGAACTGACGCTGTCGAAAAGCGTTCGATGGCGAATCGCCTTGACGATGCCGAGCGGAATACACACGCCGTACGTCAGTATCAACGTTACGACGCCGTAGAAGATCGAGATCGGGAAGCGGCTCTGAATGATGTCCCAGACGGGCTCGGAATAGCGGGTCGAGGTGCCAAGGTCGAGTCGCACGACGCGCGACAGCCAGCCGACGTAGCTGACGAAGATCGGCTTGTCGAAACCATAGTACGCCTCGAGTTGCGCGAGCTGTTCCTTGGACAGAACGCTGCCGCCCTTTCCGCCCGTGTTCACGACCTGAGCACCGGGTTGCGGCGCCATCGCGGCCTCGTTCAGCATCCGTTCGATCGGGCCGCCCGGAACCAGACGCGTGAGAGTAAAGACGAGCAGCGAAACGCCGAGGAAGGTCGGAATGATCAGCAGCAATCGCCGGATGAAATAGCTGGTCACGTCACCATCACGCGGGTCAATTGCCTCGAAACGAAAGGTCGCCATGGTACTCGGCCGGGCGCACGGCTCCAACGCGTGCGCGCAGGCGTGTTAGATTCGCGCCCTTTGAATCGGCAGCCGGAACAAAGATGACCAGCCCAGAAGTAACCACCGCTGCGCCACGACCCGCGTGGTTCGAGCGCGCACTATCGGATCGCGGAGAACAAGGACGAGTCGTGGTCGACGACACGTCGATCAGCTATCGCGTGTGGGGACCACGCGGCAAGCCGGGTATCGCACTCGTACACGGAAGCAATGCACACCTCGAATGGTGGCGATTCGTCGCCCCGTTTCTCGCCGACCAGTTTCGTGTCGTCGCGCTCGACCTTTCAGGCAACGGCGACAGCGGTTGGCGCGACCGTTACACGGGACGGAACTTCGCCGATGAAGTGTGGGCGGTATGTCAGGCAGCCGAACTCGGTGAGCGTCCGTTCGTGGTTGGACACAGCTTTGGCGGCTTCGTAGTGCTCGAAACGGGGCACTACTACGGCGACCGCCTCGGTGGAATCGTGCTCGCCGACTTCACCGTCAGCCCGCCCGAGTCCTATACCGAATGGGGCGGCCGCGCCGAACGTGAAGGGAAAACGCGCCGTACAACACGCGTCTATGCCGACATCGACACGGCGTTGGGACGCTTTCGTCTGATTCCGGAACAGCCGTGCCAGCATCCGTATGTCGTCGACCACATCGCACGTCAATCGCTTCGACCCGTTGAAGGCGGCTGGACCTGGAAGTTCGACCCCGCATTGTTCGATCACCTCGAAATGGGCGCCGACCAATGCGACAAATTCGTCACGCTGAAGTGTCGTTCCGCATTGATTCTCGGCGAACACAGCGAAGACTCGGGCGCGCAGAGCGCCGACTACATGGCTTCCATCACCGCGGGCGCGATGCCCATCGTCACGATTCCGGAGACCTTCCACCACATGATGTTCGACGAGCCGCTGGCCACCGCGATGACGATCAAGGCCTTCGCTCTCGATTGGATTCGCGAGGATCGGCGCCATGAAATGTCGGCGGCGCTCGCACGATACCGCTGATGCGTTTGCGCGCACCGGTTCGCAGCGTATGCTCGGAAAACGCAACCGGCGGAGCTAATCGTGCGCAAGACCTGGGTTGTCGTTGCAGATCGCTCGCGAGCCCGCCTCTTTTCTGTCGCCACTCCGAAGGGTCCCCTCGAAGAACTCGAAGATCTCGTGCATCCGGAAGCTCGCGCGCACGAACGCGATTTGACCAGCGATCGACCGGGCCGCTCCAACGATCAACACCCACTGGGTGCGGAGCACAGCGCGCGCGATCAGCAGGCGTACGAATTCGCTCGCGAGATAGCCTTGCGATTGGAGGCGGGTCGGATCGAACACCAGCTCGAACAGTTGATCGTAGTTGCGGCGCCGGACGTGCTCGGGATGCTGCGCAAGACGATGAGCGGCGGGCTCGCGAAATTGGTCGTTTTGGAAATCGACAAGAACGTCACGCAACGCAAGCCCGCGGACATTCGCAAGATGCTCCCGACGTACCTCTAGCGTGAGCGATCTCGTAATCATCGAAGCAGCCCTGAACGGCGGCACACCGCGGCGTATCAGCGCTCGCGTTCCAACCACCGCCGACGAAATTGTCGCGGACGGCCTCGCATGCATCGACGCGGGCGCATCGATCATCCACAACCACAACACCGAACCGGTGCTCGGCGGCGACGGAAACCACGCAGCCGCTCCATACGCCGCCATCTGGAGCCGAATAAGGGCGAGACATTCGCAAGCAATCTTCTATCCAACGATGGGCGGTGGCGGAAACGGCATTCCAATCGAGCGGCGTTACTCGCACATTGAGTCCCTGGTCGACACCGGACTTCTCGACCTCGGTCTGGTAGACCCCGGCTCGACAAACATCGGGCGGTTTTACGAGGACGGCACACCGCGCGCCGAGTCATTCGTTTATCAGAATACGTTCGCAGATGCTGTGTACATGATCGAGACCTGCCGCAGGCATGAACTCGGCATGAGCATCTCCATCTTCGAACCGGGCTTCGTTCGCGTCATCAGCGGATACCTACGCGCCGGGAGATTGCCCGGAGGCGCGCTCGTGAAGTTCTACTTCGGCGGCGCGAGGGCCGGCTTCGGATTGCCGCCGACGAAGACTGCACTGAACGCGTATCTGGAAATGCTCGAAGAGTGGACGCTGCCCTGGCTCGTATCGATTCAGGGCGGTGATTTGATCGCGAATCGCAGCTTTGCAAGTTATGTGATCGAACGTGGTGGCAACCTGCAGGTCGGCCTCGAACCGAATCCAGATCCACACAAGAGCAATGTCGAGCTGGTTGCCGAAGCGGTAGCGCTTTGTCGAGAACTGGGCAAGCGCCCTGCAAGTTGCCGCGAGACGCGCGAACTGCTCGGGCTCAAGTGTGTCTCTTCTGATTCGGTTGCTGGTTCGGCGTGATCCGGTAGGCGCACCGGCGTCCGCCGCCCAGAACGTACTCG
>CAZLDA010000237.1:0-6482 GCA_964557875.1 uncultured Pseudomonadales bacterium
ACGACGTTGCGCGCGTCGCGCAGCGCGCGGTACCAGAACTCGGCGCGGATCGGCTCGACGTAGAAGACGGTGCGGTCGATCACGAGGTGCTTGGCGAGCGTGCGCGAGTAGCCGTTGCCGTCCATCGAGAGCAGGAAGCGGTGCGACGCGTGCTCGAGTCGTTGCGTCCGCTAACCTCGTCGTCGACGCAAGCTCGGCTTGCAGACGCACAAGCTGCGCTCGACCGGTTCATGGAACTGAACGCGCAGATTGTCGAACTCTCGCGGCGCAACACCAACGTACGCTCGCTGATGTTGACCTTGAACGAGAAGGCCGAAGCGACGAACAAGTGCGAGCAGCACCTGCGCGCGCTTCATGACGCGCTCTCGAAGCGCCGCCTCGGTGGCAGCCGTTGACGCTCGACCCGCTAATGTTCTATGGGTCCCTACGGCTTAGACGCGGGTGGCGCACCGGCGCCTGTCATTAGGGGCGGTGTCAGCCAGCCCTTTCTTTCCGCTTCCGCGAGAAGGGCATCGGCGAGCAACGGTACAGCGACGATCACTTCTCGATGTCGATCAACTCGACTTCGAAGATCAACACCTGGTTCGGACCGATCTTGTCGCCGGCGCCCGTGGCGCCGTAAGCGAGCTTCGGCGGAATCACGAGCTGGTATTTGTCACCAACCTTCATCAGCTGCAGGGCTTCGGTCCAGCCGGGTATCACACCATCCACCTGAAACGTCACCGGTTCGCCGCGCGCGATGGAGCTGTCGAATACGCTGCCGTCGGGCAG
The DNA here is from genome assembly GCA_964557875.1 of uncultured Pseudomonadales bacterium. Classification (GTDB taxonomy): domain Bacteria; phylum Pseudomonadota; class Gammaproteobacteria; order Pseudomonadales; family Azotimanducaceae; genus DATJGR01. Next base: position 772 of record CAZLDA010000237.1, read on the forward strand.
TGTGCCCTGGTAATGCACCTTGACGGTGTCTTTCGGACCCGGCGTCTTACCCGTGCCGGCTTTCAGCACCTTGTACTGAAGACCGGAGGCGGTTGTCTTCACACCGTCCTTCTTCGCGTTGTCGGCGAGAAATGCGTCGCCCGCTTTCTGATTGACCGCCGCATCGGCTTGCTGTTTCGCCTGTTGTTTCGCGATGAGCTGATTGCGCGCCGAGTTCATGGCGTCTTTGATTTCGGCGTCGGTCATCTGCAGCTTTCCGGCAAGCGCGTCGGCGAGCCCGGCGGAGAAGGCTTTCGGATCGATGTCTACGCCCTGCTTCTTCAGGTTCGCGCCGATCTCGGTGCCGATCGCGTAGCTCAACTTCTGCTTCGGATCCTTCAGGTCGGCGCTTTCGGCCGACGCTACGCTTGCGCACAAGAGTAGTGCGAGCGCGGTCAAACTCGTGGTCAGTCGGATTCGCATCGATGCCTCCTCGTTTTCGTGGCGGCACAGTCTGCCTTCCCGGCGCGCGGATGTCGCGCCGCATTCGGTTCGCAGGAGCAGTTCGGCGGCGCGGATCGCTACAATCGGCGGCTTCGTTTCTCGAGGCTCAATGATGGCCGACTCGCTTCCCAACAGGCTCGACCGCGCGGTGGACGAGGCAAGCGACCACATCCTGGGCAATCCGCACGCCTCGGTCACGTTGCTCGAGTACGGCAGCTACACGTGCCCTTACTGTCATGCGGCACACGAAGTGATCGCGAATTTGCGCGACAAACTCGGCGACCGGATGCGCTACGTGTTCCGGCACCGGCCGAACACCGGCAACGACGACGCGCAGCGCGCGGCGGAGCTCGCGGAAATCGCAGCGGACGCCGGTCGGTTCTGGCCGGTGCACGACGCGTTGATGAAGCGCGGGCCTACGTTCAGTCCGACGGATTTCGCCGACATCGCGGCCGAGTTCGAGCTTACTTTGCGCGATGACACGAATGCCGACGCCTGGCGTGAGGCCGAGCGGCGCGTGCAGGCGGACCGCGACAGTTCGCAGCGCAGCGGCGCGCTATTGACGCCGACGTTCTTCATCAATGGTCGCCGCTACGAAGGCGCTTGGGACGAGAACACGCTGGCCGAGGCGATGCTCGGTTCGCTCGGCCACCGCCTGCAATCCGCCACGCTCGACTTCGTGCGATGGGGTCCGTCGACGGGCTTCCTGTTGCTGGTGATGTCGATCATTGGCATCGCCATCGTCAACTCGTCAGCGGGGCCCGCATTCGAGGCGCTTTGGAACACCCCGGTCGGTCTGCACTGGGGCGACTTCGATTCCGGAATGCCGCTGCGCGACTGGATCGATCACGGCCTGCTCACGGTGTTCTTCCTCGTGGTGGGCCTCGAGATCAAACGCGAGTTCACCATCGGTCATCTCGCGACGCGTCGCGCCGCAATGCTTCCGTTGGCGGCGGCGGTCGGCGGCATGACACTGCCGGCGTTGATCTACTCCGCGCTGATTCCGGCCGGACCACTGGCAGCCGGTTGGGGCGTGCCGATCGCCACCGACACCGCGTTCGCAATCGCGCTGATCGTCGTGTTGCGCGAACGCGTTCCGGTCGAGTTGCGTGTTTTTCTCACCGCCGCGGTGATCGTCGACGACCTCGTGGCGATCGTAGTGGTCGCGCTGTTCTACTCCGGCGCCATCGACGCGGCGTATGTCGCCGCAGCGGTTGCGATCACCGTCGCGCTCGTCGGGCTGAACTACGCGGGCGTGTACAGACCGCTGCCGTATGCGGTGCTCGGGATTGCGCTGTGGGTATGCCTGCATCAAGCCGGTATCCACGCAACGCTTGCCGGTGTGATTCTCGCCATCGTCACGCCGACGCGCCCCCCACCGAATCTGCGCGCATTGATCGCACAAGCCGACACGGTGATTCACGGCGAAATCGAATACGCGAGCGAAGGCGTGCTGCGCCACGGTCCGTCGGAGCCCGCGATGCGCGCGCTGGACGCCATCCACGACCGCATGGAATCGCCGGCAGACAAACTGTTGCGCTCCGTCGAGCCCTGGTCGAGTTACTTCGTGCTGCCGATCTTCGCCCTGGCGAACGCCGGCGTGGTGTTGTCGTTGGACATCGTGAACGGACACACGGGGTTGATTCTCGCCATCGTGCTCGGCCTCGTGATCGGCAAGCCGCTTGGCATCGTTGCGGCTGCCGCCCTGGCGGTACGCCTGGGCATTGCAACCAAACCCGATGCCTACTCGTGGCGCCAACTGCTCGGCGCAGGGGCGCTCGGCGGCATCGGCTTCACGATGTCGCTGTTCATCGCGGACCAGGCGTTTCCGGCAGAGCCGGATTTCGCGGCGGCCAAGATAGCGATTTTAGTCGCGTCGCTGATTGCGGGAGAGGCGGGGACGCTATTGCTGTGGAGGAAGGGAGAGGGCACGCGCTGACTCTGAATCGGGCGCTGATCCCCTGTGCGAAGCAGCCGATCGGCGTATCGGGTACGCCGGGTTGATCCCTCGTTCTTCATCACCTTCGAACATGGCCCGAATCAAACACGGCCCGATTCAATGTGCGTAGACGCGTGAGATTTGCGTAAGACTTTCGCTCATTGCCCGTGGGCATTCATGGAGTCTTCGCAACATCGCCCAAATCAATGTCGACGAGGGCGCGTTTTCGTCAAAAGCGATCCCGATTGATTCGGGCCATGTTCGAATGCGGTCAGCGATCGGCCGTTTCGATCGAACTGGCTGGATCGAACGGGCCGAGGTGAAGGTGGGAGAGCGCTGAGGATCTCGCGCGCCAAGTCTCACCCATGCGTCGATGGAGCGAGAGGCACGAAGCGGCGCGGCGAATTGCGGGTCGGAAAGCGGCATTTCACTCACGGCGAACCAGCGCAGTTCCACCGAACGCGAACCAAGCCTACTGCACGACCGAACTACTCTCCCGTGCCGCCAGACACGCCGGCACGATCATCGCCGTGGCGAGCACGGTGCCGATTCCGAGAATGAGGCCGAGTGTCTGGTAGGAGTCGTATTCGATCAGTTCGCCTGCGAAGAGCGGAGTTAGCGCCTGGGTGAACAGGACCGCGCTGTTGAGATAGGCGACGACGGTGCCGCTGCGATCGAGGCGGGCGCCCGTGCCGAATACGAACGGCGTGGAGAAGCCGAACGCGAAGCCGTTCAGCAGTACGGGCAGTTCGAACGCCAAGCTGGATTGCGCGCCGATCTGTACCGCGCACGTCAGGCCGGTGGCGAGCACGCCTACGAGCAGCGGCACGATGCTGGTGACGCGGCTCGAAACCCATACGGCAGTCATGGAGCCCACGACGGTAAGCAGGTTCGAACCGGCCAGCCATCCCGCGATTTCGGGTGCGGCGATGCCGGCGTTGGTGCCGCTGCGCTGCGCGAAGCTCCAGGCGGCCTGGCCGATGAAGGTGAGGCCGACGATGGCGACCACAAAAGTTACGATGATTGCACCGCGACTGGACAGAATTGTTGGCGGAACGCGAGTGGTTTCCGATGAATGCGTCGCGGCCGGATCCTGCTGCACCCGAATCAGTACGAAGAGCGGCAGCAGAGCAAGAGCAGTGCCGGCCGATATGAGGTAAAAGCCGAGTAGTCCGTAGCGCGCAATGACGATGCCGCAAACGCCCATGATTGCGGTGAAGACCAGCGTGGTGCCTACCATGGCGATCGCGATGTAACGATCGGGGTCGTGGCGGCGCGAGATGAGCATGCTGGCGGCGAGCAGCGCTAGCGATGCACCAATGCCGGAAAACGCGCGCACGCACAACAGCAGCGGCAGTTCGGTGGCGAACGTGGATGCCAACTGCGCAGCGAGCACCACTGCCGTTCCCGCGGCAGCGAGCCGGAACGGCGGGAAGGCAACGAGCTTACGGGAGAACAACGTCAGCGACGCGGCGGCCGCCAGCAGTTCCACCGTCATCACGAGGCCGGCATCGGCCTCGGACAGATGCATGTTCTCCATGAGCGCGCCGATATACATCGGCGAGAGGCTGCTGAGCAGGTTGCCGACGAGCAGCGTTGCCATCACTCCGGCCATCATCATCCCGGCAGCCGCGCGGCTGACACGCGGCGCGGCTTGGATCACTGACGGAGTTCTTGAGGCGCGCGGGCGACGCGGGTGCCGGACGACGCGAAGTAGTCTTCGAGCCGTTTGCCGGGTTCGTCGGGGAACGTGGAACGCAAGCCCCGCGCTGCGGAAATACGGTCTACGCGAAAGCTGCGGAAATCCTGCCGCAGCTCGCACCAGGCGCCGAGCGTCCAGCTCATGCCCCAGTAGGCGAGCGTTAGGGGCCAGACGATCCGTTCGGTCGTCTCACCGCCGACGTCGTGATACTCGACGAATACGCGCATGCGGCTGTTGATGGCGTCGCGCACGTCGCCGAGCATCCTGGTGGTGGACTCGGACATCCTGACATCCGGAACCACGAGCCGTTGCGAGTGCAACTGCGGCCGCAGCCGTTCAGGCAACACCGCATCCACTTTCGCGAGGATCCGGTCGGCCGCTTGGGCCATGCGGGTGTCGCCCCACGACTTCGCCACGTCGGCGCCGAATACGAGCGCCTGCAATTCCTGCTCGTCGAACATCAGCGGCGGAATCTGGTAGCCGCGCCGTAAGCAGTAACCGACGCCCGCTTCGCCCTCGATCGGAACGCCTGAAACCATCAGGTCCTGGATGTCGCGATAGATGGTGCGCTCCGAGACCTCCAGCCGGTCGGCGAGGGTCCTGGCGGTGAGCACCCGGCCGCGGCCGAGCAGCAACACGATCTGGAACAGGCGGTCGGCAGGTCTCATGGCAGTTTGTTCCCTCGGACGGGAATGCTACCACCGCAGCCGACATCGCCGAGCGGCTTACTGACATACCGTTGTCAGGAGACATAGGAAATTCGAGCTCTGCGACGTGGCCCTACTGTCACATCGCTGTCAGGAGAGACGTCATAGGATGGCACCCCGGTGAAGGAAGACGGGTATGAAAGGACAGTGGAGAACGGTCATGGAATCGATGGTTGAGTCGTTGCGCGACAAGTGGAATCGAACCTCACAAGACCACGCCGCTCTGCGCGAGATGCGCGATTGGTATCGGCGTTGGGTACAGGTGCGCGAACTGCGCTATCAGTACCTGGTGGACATCCTCGACGACGTCGACGCGATTCGCGCGGAAAGTCAGCGCCAGACGGGTTCCGAGGAGCCGAGTGCGGTGGCGGGTAAATCCCAGCGCATTGGCGTGCCAACGATGGAGACCGGCGGCGACAACCGGCGTGCGTCGCCCCACGGCGTGCGTTCGATGCCGGCGGCCAGGTCCGCTTCCGATTCGCGGGTAACCGAGGACGAACTCGGTTGACTGCCTGCTTCCACCAGCAGTCGTGCGGTTCGCGCCAGCGCGAACTGCGCCGTGCTGCCGCGGCCATCGCTCATACGCCGCGCGATGCCGCGCACCGCAGCGGCGGCCATGAGATAACCGGTGGCGTGATCGAGTGCCTGCACCGGTAACGGCATTGGCCGCTCGGCGTTCGCACCGCGCATCCCCGCATCTGCAATACCGGCGCTCATCTGCACCAGGCTGTCGAAGCCGCGGCGATTGCGCCACGGTCCGGACCAGCCGTATGCGTTCAGGCTGACATCGACGAGACCGGGCTTCAGCCGGGCACGCGTCGATGAATCGAGACCGAGCCGCTCCAGCGCGTCGGCGCGATAGCCGTGCAGCAGTACGTCG
>CAZLDA010000238.1:0-5792 GCA_964557875.1 uncultured Pseudomonadales bacterium
ATCCGCGCCCGATTCGATGATGCGGAAGTTCGTGACACCGCGTTCCTTGAGGCGCGCACCCGCCATCAGGCCGCTGAAACCGGCGCCGATCACCGCCACATCGATGTCGAGATCGAGCGGCGCGCGTTCCATCGGCTTCGCATACGGATCGTCTTCGGCGTAGTGCGCGAACTGCGAGGCCGCTTCGATGTACTGGTTCTCGCCGTCGTCGCGCAGGCGCTTGTCGCGCTCGTGCCGGTATTTCTCGCGTAGTGCCTGCGGATCGAAGTCGAGATCGGGGAACAGGTTGTGCAGTCGTTCGCGTTCGTTGCTCATCTCTGGGGTTCGTTTGAAATTTGGGACAGGTATTAAATTTCGGTAGCGGGATGATCGCTCGCCCTGTCTTGCTCATTCAAGAGTTTCCCCATTCAAGGGCTCTGCGCATTCAAGCGCTTGGCCCATACGAGTGACGAAGCCGTACACTGAAATCGTCCTCACATCCGGAGATTCCGATGAGAGATCCGCACACGACCAAGTTGGGCAAGCATCAGCTTTCCCCGCAGTCGCTGATGATGGGCTACGGCTACGACCCGAGACTTTCCCAAGGCGCATTGAAAGTGCCGATCTTCCTGACCTCGACGTTCGTATTCGACAGCTGCGCCGACGGCAAACGCTTCTTCGAAGGCATTACCGGCAAACGTTCCGGCGGCCCGGAAGGCTTGATCTACGGCCGCTTCAACGGGCCCGATCAGGAAATCCTCGAAGACCGCCTCGCCTTGTGGGAAGGCGCCGAGGAAGCGGCGGTGTTCTCCACCGGCATGTCGGCGATCAGCACCGCGCTGCTTGCGCACGTGCGCGCAGGAGAGATGATCCTGCACTCCGGGCCGCTGTATGCAGCCACTGAAAAGCTGATCGACGCGGTGTTCGGCCGCCTCGGCGTCGAATTCGCGAACTTCCCTGCGGGCGCGCCGCTTGCTGATGTTCGCGCGCTCATCGAAGCGTCGCGCGCAAAGCGACGCATCGCGGTGATCTATCTCGAAAGTCCGGCGAACCCGACGAACGAACTGGTCGATATTGCCGGCATCGTACGTTTGCGCGATGAACTGTATGCAAACGATGCCGCGAACAAACCACTGATCATGGTCGACAACACGTTTCTCGGACCGGTGTTCCAGCAACCGATCAAGCACGGCGCCGACGTGTCGCTGTATTCGCTCACCAAATACGTAGGGGGGCACAGCGACCTGGTGGCCGGCGGGGTGGTGGGCAGCAAAGCGGCATTGCTGCCCATACTCACGCTGCGCAACACCATCGGCACGATCAGCGATCCACACACGTCGTGGATGCTGCTGCGCTCGCTCGAAACCGTTGCGCTGCGCATGGAACGCGCCGAACAGAACGCACGCACCGTGTGCGAATTCCTGCGCACGCACCCGAAGATCGAACGGGTGGGCTACCTCGGCTTTCTCGAGCCAACGAGCGCACAGGGACGCATTTACGCCGAGCACTGCTCCGGCGCGGGCTCCACCTTCTCGGTGCTCGTGAAAGGCGGCGAGGCCGAAGCGTTCCGAATGCTCGACAATCTGCAGCTCGTAAAACTCGCCGTGAGTTTGGGCGGCACCGAAAGCCTCGCATCGCATCCCGCCTCGATGACCCACTTGAGCGTTCCGGATGCGCGTCGCAAACAACTCGGCATCACCGACAACCTGGTGCGCGTGTCCATCGGCATCGAAAGCGCCAACGACCTGGTAGCCGACTTCGCTCAGGCGCTCGAACGTGTCTGACGAGCGCGGCGCGTCTGTGGAGATGGTCGCGGCTCGGGCATAATCACCGCCACTCGCTCATCCACCCAAGGAGTTCGTCGTGTTCAGCCACGTGATGGTTGGTGTCAACAATCTCGACAAGTCGAAGAAGTTCTACGACGCCGTGCTCGGTGCCATCGGCATCGGCCCCGGCGTAGCCAACAAGGAACGCTATTTCTACATGAGCCCGGGCGGCGTGTTTGCCATCACCAAGCCGATCAACGGCAAACCCGCGACGGCTGGCAACGGCGGCACCATCGGCTTCGTCGCGGCAACACCCGAGCAGGCAAACGCATGGCACGCGGCCGGTGTCGCCAACGGCGGCACGACGTGCGAAGACCCGCCGGGCCTGCGCAGCGACGGCATGTATCTCGCCTACCTGCGCGATCCCGACGGCAACAAGCTCTGTGCGTTCGCGCGCACCTAACGACGCAACCAAGGACCCAAGCAAATGACTCTGAATCGACTGATCGTTCTCGCCGCCGCGATGCTTGCCATCGGCGGCTGCTCGTCGGCCTTCGTGTCCACCTGGAAGGCGCCCGACGCGCAGCCTTTCGATGTCTCGGGCGCGCGCGTGGCCGCGGTGGTGATGATGCGCAACGAAGCCGGACGGCGCGCCGCCGAAGATGCACTCGCACGCGAGATCACCGCGCGCGGCGCACAAGGCGTGCCGATGTATCAGATATTCCCGGACGCACGTCCGAAGACCGAAGACGAGGCCAAGAAGGCGCTCGAGAAAGCCGGCATGGCAGGCGTGGTGGTGATGCGCCCCGTCGACGTCAGCAAGGAAGTGGTCTCCACCCCGAGCTCATACCCGGGCGGTCCGTACGGCTCGTACTGGGGTGGTTACTACGGCTACGGCTGGGGTTCGCCGTGGGGCATGCCGGCAACGGTCGACATTCGCACGAATACCATCGTCACCATCGAAACGCTCATCTATTCGTTCAGGCAGAACAAGCTCGTGTGGGGCGCGCAGAGCCGCACCACCAATCCACGCGACGTGGACAAGGTGGTACACAAACTCGCCGCCGAGGTTGCGAAGGCGCTGCAGCAGGAAGGGTTGATCGCGAAGTCCTGATCTGCGGAGAGAAGGGGCGGCGATCAGCATCGAACCGGATCTTCTACCGGATCTTCTACCAGAGGCGCATTAACGTTTGCGCCTACGGCGGCGCCGTCGCTTCGTGCACGCGCCGAATCCGAGCCGCGCCGCGCCGCGCCTTCGCAAGATGAACATTCCCTGGACCTGACGGAATTCAGTTCGACCGGTCGAGTTTCCATTCTGTGGCCTGCGTCCAAGACCGATCCGTTCACTCGCCGATACTGCCGAACATACCGGCCGTGGGAGGCGTGACGGGTGCCGCCAACCTTCGATTCGACGATTGCACGCGCTTGGCTTGCGGTGCTGTGCGCGACGCTCGTCAGTGCGGGCTGCGCAACGCGCGCGCCGCCGCAGAGTCATGTGCCGGCGCCTGCGCCCGCACCGGCGCAAAGCGCGCCCGGACACACCGCTCCGCGGCACGCACCGCCTGCTGCTGTTTCCGTCGACCGCGCAGCGCGCGATTGTCTCGCGCTGACCATCTACTGGGAGGCGCGCGGCGAAGGTCGGCTCGGCATGCAGGCCGTCGGTGCGGTCGTGCTCAATCGCGTCGCCGACTCTCGCTTTCCGAACAACGTGTGCGCCGTGATTTATCAGGGCGGCGAGAAACCGCCATGTCAGTTCTCTTGGTGGTGCGACGGCCGCAGCGATCGCCCGACACAGCACGCGGCGTGGAAGAAATCGCTGTCGCTCGCGAGCGAGCTGCTCAATGGCACGCTGCGCGATCCCACGTACGGCGCGCTGTTCTTCTCGCGCAAAGAGGTGCGCCAACCTTCGCAGCGAACTCGCACCGCAATGATCGGCGCCCACGTGTTCTATCGTTAGTCGGGTGGGCGTGAATCAGGCGGCACGGCTCGCGGGTCCACGCCTCTGCCCGCCCGCCGGCAATACGAACTCGAGTGCACGCGCCGACGACACTTGATCGCCGAGTCTTGATCAGCAGGTGGAGAACGGGCGGCCTTTCTCAGCGCCGCTTGCACCCCGGCAGGCTGCACAACATTTCGAACACGAGGTTCGCCGCCAGCAGCGCGGTGTTGCCGGTGGTGTCGTACGGCGGCGACACCTCCACCAGATCGCAACCGATCAGGTTCAAGCCGAAACAGCCGCGGATGATCTCGAGCCCTTGCGACGTGGTCAGCCCCGCCGGTTCCGGCGTGCCGGTACCGGGCGCCACGGAAGGGTCGAGCCCGTCGATGTCGAACGAGAGATACGCCGGTGCGGACGCGCCGATGCGGTCGCGCACTTCCGCCATCAGCGGCGCCAGCGACTGGTACCAGACGCTCTCCGCCTGAACCACGCGTACACCGCGGCCGCGCGCCCAATCGAAATCGTCAGCTGAGTAGCCGGTGGCGCGCAGGCCGATCTGCACCATCTTGTGGGGATCGACCAGATCCTCCTCGATCGCGCGCCGAAAGATGGTGCCGTGCGTGATGCGTTCACCGAACATCGCGTCGTTCACATCCGCGTGCGCGTCTACGTGAATCAGCGCGAGCGGACCATGTCGCTTCGCGAGCGCGCGCAGAATCGGCAGCGTGATGGTGTGGTCGCCGCCGAGCGACACCGGCAGTACGCGCGCAGCCGCGATCTGCGCGAAGTGCGCTTCGATGAGGTCGATCGATTTCTCGAGGCTGTACGGATTGAGCGCAACGTCGCCGTAATCCACCACCTGAAACGAATCGAACGGCGCGGCGCCGGTGGCCATCGAATACGGCCGCACCAACACGGACTCGGTGCGGATCTGCCGCGGCCCGTAACGCGTGCCGTTGCGATTGCTGGTGCCGATGTCGAGCGGCACACCGGTAATCGCAACGTCTACACCCGTGAGATCGGTTGAGGTCGGCAACCGGAACATCGTCGCGATGCCGGCGAAGCGCGGCATGTCGTTGCCGGACAAGGGTTGATTGAACCGATCGGTCATGCGGCTTTCCTCTCGCTCGACGGCGGCACACGAACAGCGCCCTCACGATAGCGCCGATCGCGATGAAGTTCGCGGGGCCCGAGCGAACCGGCCGCACCCCTCGTGCCGTTCGGCGACGTCCAAGCTCGCTCACGAACCGCGGCCGAGTACACGCCGGTCAGACGTCGGCGCCCTCCGCACCGACGAACACCGCCGCACCGTGGCGCGGTCGAACTATGCCGTGCGCTGCCCGAAAAAACGCAGGGGTTCTTTGCCAACGAGCTGCCAAAGGCGCGCGATCTGCGCTACGCACCGCACGCGAAGGACTTCCCGTTGTTCCGTTTCACCGGCGCCACGAGCGGGACGACCTCGAGTTCATGAGCGAGCATCGTCACCGAACGAGCTCCTTGAGGGGGCGAAGCCCCATGCTCGCGCATACGTTCGGCTGGCATACTCCGAACCTCACGGCGAGGTGGGGAGTGCTGCGTGGAGCAACGTGCGGATGCGGGAACGGGTGGAGCGCCGTCGCTCTGGACGAAGCTGAGCTACGGCTTCGGCGCCGTCGCTTTCGGCGTCAAGGACAATGGCTTCAGTTACTTCCTGTTGCTCTTCTACAGCCAGGTGATCGGAGTGGACGCGCGCCTCGTCGGCCTCGCGCTGACGATCGCGCTGATCGTCGATGCGTTCATCGATCCGATCGTCGGCTACTGGTCCGACAACCTGCGTTCACGTTGGGGACGACGCCATCCGTTCATGTACGTCGCGGCGATACCGATCGCGGCGACCTATTTCCTGCTGTGGAGCCCGCCGGAAGGCTGGTCCGACCAGGCGCTCTTCGGCTATCTGCTGACGCTCGCGGTGCTCGTGCGCATACTGATCTCGATCTACGAGATTCCGAGCACGGCGCTCGCCCCCGAGCTCACGGCCGATTACGACGGCCGCAGCACGCTGCTGTCGTACCGCTCCTACTTCGGCTGGACCGGCGGCAACGCGATGTCGGTGTTCATGTTCTCGATCC
>CAZLDA010000238.1:5802-6482 GCA_964557875.1 uncultured Pseudomonadales bacterium
ATCCTGTTTCCCCTGTTCGCGACGGCCGACATTCCCAACGGGCAGTTCAACCGAGACGCGTACCAGACCTACGGCATCATTGCTTCGGTGCTGATCCTCGTGTCAATCCTCGCCTCATCCGTCGGCACCCATGGGCGCATTGCCACCCTGAAGCAGCCGCCGCCGCGGCGCGTGCTGACGATCGGCACGATCTTCCGCGAGATCTTCGAGACGCTCGCGAACCGCTCCTTCATCGCGCTCTTCGTCTCGGCGATCTTCGGCGCGGTCGCCGCCGGCCTGTCGGCCGCGCTGTCGTTCTATTTCTGGACGTACTTCTGGAAGTTCACGACGCAGCAGAGCGGCATGATCACGATGGGCGTGTTCGCCTCAGCCGTGATCGGTGCGACGCTCGCGCCGATCGTGAGCCGGACGATCGGCAAGAAGCGCGGCTCGATCATCATCGGACTGATCGCCTTCGTCGGCTCGCCGGTGCCCCTCGTGCTGCGGCTGTTCGACGTGCTGCCCGACAACGGTCACCCGTTCGTGTTCTGGTTCGTGTTCTTCGCGACGATGATCGACGTGGGGCTCATCATCTGCTTCCAGATCCTGTCGGGCTCGATGATGGCCGACCTCGTCGAACAGGCGGAACTGAAGACCGGGCGGCGCTCGGAAGGCTTGTTCTTTGCGGCGTCTGCATTCAT
>CAZLDA010000239.1:0-6477 GCA_964557875.1 uncultured Pseudomonadales bacterium
TGGGCACTGGTACTACCAGGGATCGGAAATACGCCGACCCGAGATGGTGAAGCTGTTCTCGACGATCCTGCGCCGTGAAGGCGCCCAGCACTTTCTCGTCACGCCCGCAGAAAAGCTGTCGATCGATGTCGATGACGCGCCGTTTCTCGCGGTGGATATGGAGACGAGCGGAAGTGACCGGGCAGCGCGCATCGTGTTCAGAACGAATGTCGACGACTTCGTCGAGGCGGACATGGACCATCCGATTCTCCTGAAAGGTGACGGAGAGCTTGCGCGGCCTTACGTCGTCGTCAGAGATGGGCTCGAGGCGCTGATTTCGCGTCCGGTCTACTACCGACTAGCCGAGTTGACTGTTGCCGGACCGCAGGGGAGGGCCGGCGCATGGAGCAACGGCACCTTCTTTGCGCTCGAGCGCAGCTAACTACATGTTTGGATAGTTCGGGCCGCCGGTTCCTTCGGGAACCACCCAGTTGATGTTCTGAGCAGGATCCTTGATGTCGCAGGTTTTGCAGTGCACGCAGTTCTGGGCGTTGATCTGGAAGCGCGGCTTGCCGCTGTCTTCGACCACCTCGTAAACGCCGGCTGGGCAATAACGCTGCGCCGGTTCGTCGTATTCCGGGAGATTCTTTGCGATCGGTATCGTCGGGTCTTTCAACACGAGGTGACATGGCTGGTCTTCCTCGTGGTTGGTGTTCGATAGAAACACCGACGACAGCTTGTCGAACGACAGCACGTTGTCGGGCTTCGGATAGTCGATTGGCTTTGCTTCGGACGCCTTCATCAAGGTTGCATAGTCCGGCGTGGGATCAGACAGCGTGAACGGCGCGTGACCGCGCATGAACGTCTGATCGATCCAGGTGAAAGCAGAGCCGAACAGTGTGCCGAATTTGTGAATTGCGGGGCCTGCGTTTCGCGCCTCATAGAGCTCGTTGTAGAGCCATGAGTTCTTGAACATCTCGGGATACGAATCCAACGTCGCGCCACCTGCAGCGCCTGATGCAAGCGCGTTGAAGACGGCATCGGCTGCCAGCATTCCCGACTTCATGGCGGTGTGGCTGCCCTTGATCTTCAGCATGTTCAGGAACCCGGCGTCGTCTCCGACGAGCAGTCCGCCGGGAACGACCAGCTTCGGCAATGCCGGCAGACCGCCCTTGATGATTGCGCGTGCGCCGTACGAAACGCGCTTTCCGCCGGCCAGATACTTGGCGATCTGAGGGTGATGCTTGAAGCGCTGGAACTCATCGAACGGACTCAGGTGCGGATTCTTGTAGCCGAGATCGACGATGAGACCGACGACCGCCTGAGTGTTCTCGAGGTGATAGAGGAAGCCGCCCGAGAATCCACCGGGCAAGTGGTTGCAGGGCCATCCCATCGCGTGGATCACCTTGCCGGGAACGTGTTTCTCGGGATCGAGGTCCCACAACTCCTTCAAGCCGATTGCATAGTGCTGCGTCGCCGACTCGTCAGCCAGCTGGAATTTCCTGATCAGTTGCTTGCCGAGGTTGCCGCGACAGCCCTCGGCGAAGATCGTGTACTTGCCCAGCAGCTCGTAACCGGGCTGATAGGTCGGCTTGTGCGACCCGTCGGCGGCGACGCCCATGTCGCCCGTCGCCACGCCGCGAACGCCGCCATCATCATTGTAAAGAATCTCCGAGCCTGCGAATCCGGGGAACAGGTTCACGCCGAGGGCTTCGGCCTGCTCGCCGAGCCATCGGCACAGATTGCCAAGACTCAACGCGTAGTTGCCGTGGTTGTGCGTGGCGTTGGGTACGAGCCAGCTGGGTACCTTGATTCCGTTGGTGTCGTTGACGAGGTAATAGACGTCGTCTTCAGTAACGGGCGTGTTGAGGGGCGCGCCGCGCTCGCGCCAATCAGGGAACAGCTCGTTCAATGCGCGCGGCTCCAGCACTGCGCCGGAGAGGATGTGCGCGCCGATCTCAGAGCCTTTTTCGATGACGCAAACGCTGATTTCGTGGCCGGTTTTTTGCGATTGCTGCATCAAGCGACACGCCGCTGCCAGACCGGCTGGACCACCGCCAACGATCACCACATCGAATTCCATGGATTCGCGTGCCAAAAGACTCTCCTATTGCTGTGAAGGGCGGCGGGCGCGGAGTACGCGGATTATAAAGAACGGGCTGAGCGAACTCTATTGAGGCAGGCGTCGATCAGAGAGGGCGGCGTAATGGCCGGCGCTTGCCTTGACCTCGCCGACGAGGGCAGGGGAGAATACCGCGCCCTCGGACCCCGGTCCGTTTCTGCACAAATCAAGTCGTCTGCAAACAATCCCACCAGTCGAGGATCAGATGAAGGTATTGGTTCCAGTTAAACGCGTCGTGGACGCGAATGTGAAGGTGCGCGTCAAACCGGACAAGACCGGCATCGATCTCGCCAACGTCAAAATGGCCGTAAACCCATTCTGCGAGATTGCGATCGAAGAAGCCGTTCGTTTGAAGGAAGCGGGCGTGGCGACGGAAATCATCGCGGTTTCGGTGGGCGCGGCAAACTGTCAGGAACAACTGCGTACGTGTCTCGCGCTCGGTGCGGATCGCGCAATTCTGGTGCAAACCGATGCCGAGGTTCAGCCGCTTGGAATTGCGAAGATCATCAAGGCGATCTACGACAAGGAGCAACCGCAGATCGTGTTGTTCGGGAAGCAGAGCATCGATGGTGACAACAGCCAAACGGGCCAGATGTTCGCCGCACTCGCCGGACTTGCCCAGGGCACCTTCGCATCGAAGGTCAGTGTTGCGGACGGCAAAATGTCGGTCACCCGTGAAATCGATGGCGGTCTGCAAACGGTTTCGATGAGTCTGCCCGCAGTCGTAACAACCGACCTGCGCCTCAACGAACCGCGTTATGCGTCGCTGCCTAACATCATGAAGGCCAAGAAGAAGCCGATGGACGTGGTAACGCCTGCGGACCTCGGCGTAGACGCCGCTCCTACATTCGCTGTGTTGTCGGTTGAGCCGCCACCGCCGCGGAAGGCCGGAATCAAAGTTAAGACCGTGGAAGAACTCGTCGACAAACTGCGCAACGAAGCGAAGGTGATTTCATGAGTACTCTCGTCGTTGCGGAACACGACAACACTGCACTCAAGCCTGTCACGTTGAACGTCATCGCCGCCGCGAAAAAACTCGGTGGGGATATCGACGTGCTGGTCGCTGGTACCGGATGTAAAGCAGTGGCCGATCAAGTAGCCGCAATCGGTGGTGTGAAGAAAGTACTGCTTGCAGACAACGCCGCTTACGGACATCAACTGGCCGAGAACGTGGCATTGCTCGTCACTGAAGTGAGTAAGGGATATTCGCACGTGCTCACGGGACACACGACTGCCGGTAAGAACTTCCTGCCGCGCGTCGCTGCCTTGCTCAACGTCGCGCAGATTTCCGACATCATCTCGGTCGAAGGACAAGATACGTTCAAACGCCCGATCTATGCGGGCAACGGAATCGCAACGATCAAGTCGAACGACCCCATTAAGGTGCTGTCGGTGCGTGGGACTGCGTTCGATCCAGCGCCTGCGACAGGCGGCTCGGCGTCGGTCGAAGCTCTCGGCAGTGTTCACAACGCAAACCTCTCCACGTTCGTCAGCGAACAGATCGTGAAGAGCGAACGTCCCGAACTTACCGCTGCGAAGGTCGTCATCTCGGGCGGCCGCGGTATGCAGAACGGCGAGAACTTCAAACTGCTCGACGGCATCGCCGACAAACTCGGCGCGGCGGTTGGTGCGTCGCGTGCGGCCGTCGACGCGGGATTCGTTCCGAACGACATGCAGGTGGGCCAAACAGGCAAGATCGTTGCGCCGGACCTGTACATCGCCGTTGGCATTTCCGGCGCAATCCAGCACCTTGCCGGTATGAAGGACAGCAAAGTCATCGTCGCGATCAACAAGGACGAAGACGCGCCGATTTTCCAGGTTGCCGACTACGGGCTGGTGGCGGATCTGTTCCAGGCGGTTCCGGAATTCGAGCGACTGCTCTGATCGAAATTGGTAACTAGAGGAGAAGCCCGGCAATGCCGGGCTTTTTCTTGTCTCGAGCAACTATCGGCGTGGAATCCGTTTTGCGGTGTACCAGGTAACCGGTCGCGCGTGGTTGTGAACCTCATCCGCTACGTCGAGGATCAGCGCGAACAGCGCCATACGCAGCAGTACTCCATTGTCGGTCTGACGGAAGATCGCCAGATTCGGATTCTCGTCCAAGTCTGAATCGAGTTCGTTCGCTTGCGAACGCGAATCGCGCGGGAGCGGGTGCATGATGACTGTGTTCGGCTCGCAGTTCTCCGTGTACACGGTCTGATTCAGGCGGAACAAACCGCGATACCGATCGGCCTCCTCCTGACTCGGGAATCGTTCTTCCTGGGTACGAGTCACGTAGAGAATGTCGACGTGATGAATACCGCTGGTCAGCTCGTTCAACAGCGTGACCTGGTGACCGCGAGCGCGCAGCACCTCGATGACGTCGTCAGGGGCTTCGAGCCCCGGCGGCGAAACGAGATTGAAGTGGATGGCTTCGAATTTCGCGAGTAGTTTGCACAGTGAATGCACCGCCCGCCCGTATCGCAGATCGCCCACCATCGCGATGCGTAGGCGATCGATGCCGCGTTGTCGGCCCGCCATCTCCTTCCGGATCGTATAAAGGTCGAGCAACGCCTGGCTCGGGTGTTCGTTGGGACCGTCGCCCGCATTCACGACCGGAACCCGGCTGGCGGTGGCGAACTCTGCAACCGAACCCGCTTCGGGATGTCGCATGACGATGATGTCGCTGTACCCCGACAGCACGCGCGCTGTGTCGAACAGCGACTCACCCTTGGCGAGCGATGACGCTTTTACTTCGGTGGTTTCGCGAACATCTCCGCCGAGCAGGTTGAACGCGCAGCCGAACGAAATACGTGTTCGTGTGCTGGGTTCGAAGAACATGTTGCCGAGAATGGCGCCTTCCAACACTCGAGTGATGCGCTTGCGTTGCGCATAGGGCTCCATCTCGTCGGCAATGGAGAAGACGCGGTCGATTGCCTCACGATCGAATTGATCGACTGACAACACATGGCGTCCAACGAAGTCCAACTAGCGCCCCGATCGAAAATCTGCGGAACGGTAATGAACTGGCGGGCAGTTCTCAAGCCTTATCGTCGTGACGTCTCACTGGCGCGGTCCAATGCGGTAACGCAACGAAGCCGTTCCCATAGCGTCTGCACTTCGTCGAAAGCGGCGCGATTTTCTTCGTCGGAAAACCACTTGATGAATCGAACGCGATCGCAACCGGTAACGTCGTGCGCACGCAAGCGCGCGAACCATTCGGTTGCAGCGTCGGTCTGGGTTCGACTTTGTTGTACGACGGAATTCGCCATTGTCACTTCGCGAGGACGTTGGTGATTTCAACGCCTTACGTAGTATGACGATTGCCAGGCAGGTTCCCTCAGCGCGGCCTACAAACTCCGCTCAGTTCGTCGCATCACGCACTCAGACTGTCGCGAAGATGCCGTAACGCACGCGCGATGTACTTCTCGACCATGCTCGTCGACACGCCAAGCTGCGCTGCGATATCGGGATATGACATGTCGCGCCCGCGGTGCAGGACAAATGCCTGACGACAGTCGCCAGGGAGATCCTGTAGGGCGGCACGAACGCGTTCGATCGACTCTTCAGCCGCTACTGCGCGTTCGGCGGAGGGGAGACCCTCCGACAAGACATGCCTTTCTTCACGGTTGACGCGTTGCTCCAATGCATGTCGACGAGCCAGGTCGATCCCAAGATTGGACGCCAACTGGAACAGATAGGCCTTCGGATTCGAGAGCTGCTCCGGATGCTCGAGCCGATGCATCCGCAGCCATGCCTCCTGGGCAACTTCCGCGGCGTCTTCGCGATCTCGCAACCGAGACGTAAGGAACTTGAGCAACGGAGTGGATTGCTCCTGAAACAAGTCCAGTAAGAACTCTGGATTGGATTTCAAGCAGGGGTAGGGGGTAGGGGAAAGTGGGCGGGATGATACCAGAGCGTCCGTCCGAGCGCGCGTCGACGTCATCCATGTGATAGGCCGCACATTTCTGATTCGCCCGCCCGGAAATCCGACGCTGTCATAGGCCCGCGTTATGAGCGCTGCTATGATCTTCGCCGCTTCGTGCCGGATGCACGACCTGCCTGGCGCCACTGATATGAGTCAAGTTATCGAGTCGGATACCCAAACGCGCCCCTGCCTGCTGCCGTTCGCGTTTGCACGACGGTTCGGCGTGGCGATCACAACCACGGACGGGGCCCGGCCTGTGGACGTCGCCTACCGGAAACAGCCCGATCTCACCGTGTTGGCGGAACTGCGGCGCTTTGCCGGTGCCCCCATCGCATTGCGGCAAGTCTCGGACGAAGAGTTCGAGGCCATCCTCTCGGCCGCCTATTCGCGCGACTCCTCGCAGGCGCGCCAGATGGTCGAAGACATGGGGGACGAGCTCGACCTCGCGAGCCTCGCCGACTCCGTACCT
>CAZLDA010000240.1:0-6451 GCA_964557875.1 uncultured Pseudomonadales bacterium
ATTCCGTGTACAGCCGCCTGTGCGATGCGATGCAACGACCCGAACTCGCGCGCGACGGTGTGATCTGACGATGGTGAGCCTCGACGACATACGTGAGGCTCACGACCGGATCCGCCCGCACATCCGTTACACACCGGTGTTCACCAGCCGCGCCATAGACCAGTTGTTGGGGGCGCAGGTCACCTTCAAGTTCGAGAGTTTGCAACGTGGTGGATCGTTCAAGATCCGCGGTGCCTTGAATGCGGTTTTGTCATTGACCGAGGCGCAGGCGGAACTCGGCGTCGCCACACACTCGTCCGGCAACCACGGCGCGGCCCTCGCCATTGCCGCCGGCATCCGCGGCATTCCGGCCTACATCGTGGTGCCGTCGAACGCGCCGCGTGTGAAGCGTGAGGCGATCGAGGGTTATGGCGGCATCGTGACCGAGTGTGCGTCGAACGTGCCCGCGCGCGAAGCGGCGCTGGAAGAGGTAGTGGAACGCACCGGTGCGCACTTCGTGCCGCCGTACGACGACCTGCGCATCGTCGCGGGGCAGGGCACCGCTACGGTCGAGTTGTTGGAGCAATCGCCGGACATCGAGCAGCTGTGGGTGCCCGTGGGTGGCGGCGGTCTCGCTTCGGGTGCGGCGATCGCTGCGCGCGCCATCGACCCCGACGTAGATGTGATCGCAGCCGAGCCGTCGCGCGCCGACGACGCGTTCCGGTCGCTCGCCAACGGCCGCATCGAGCCGATGCGCAATCCGGCCACCATTGCGGATGGCCTGCGCACCCCCCTCGGGCAGATCAACTTCGATATCCTGTCGAGCCATCGGGTGACGGTGGAACTCGCGAGCGAAAGCGCGATCATCGCGGCGACGCGATTGATCTACGAACGTATGAAGCTCGTGGTGGAACCGTCGGGTGCGGTGCCGTTGGCCGCGCTGATGGAAGCGCCTGTGTCGCGGCGCGCACCGCGCATCGGCGTCATCGTCAGCGGTGGCAACGTCGACCTCGACGCGCTTTTGTATACGTTGAAGAGCGCGGGCTAGCCTCAGCGCTCGCGCGTGTTCACTCCGTCGAGCGGGTAAATCGGTCGGCGCACCTTCTTGAACGACAGCTCCGAGTAGTCGGATGTGCATACGCCGACGCCGGCACACTCGACGATCGATTTCGCCAGCTTCTTGAAGCCGACCCGATAGTGGATGCGGCTCTTCAGCATCACGTATCTGCGTCGCGTGGGATCGATGCCCACCGACGTAAAGCAACCGGGGTCGAACGGTTCGATGTGTCGCGAGATCACCACGATGTCGACGGTGCCGGTCGACAAGACAGCCGTAGTACCCATGCGCATGGTCAGGCCTCGCGACATGGCAACCGTCGCCGGAAAGGTTCCATCGGAAATCAGTTTGACGCGGCCGGTGACGGTTAAGGGCTTGCTCTGCCGTTGAATCGACGGCATCGGCTGCTTGCCCCCCAATGAAACCGTTATCTTGTTGCCGACGCCCGCGCGGACCATTTCCTGAACCGCGGCGGGATCGAAGATGCCGAACACGGCCACATCTTCCAGACCCTGGCGCAGGATTTCCGCGAGCACTTCGGTGGTGTCCATCGTTCCGCCCGAGGCGGTGTTGTCGTAGTGATCGAGCAGCACTACCGGCTTCTTCTCGGAGTCAGGAGTGCCTGGTTCGTCGCCGAGAATCTTCGCGCGGGCAACCGAATCGGCCAGCGGCTCGGGTCGATACACGAATGCGGCGCGATCGTTCCACGCGCGATCGAGCAACTCGTCGCGCCACACCTCCGCCTGTTTTCTGTCGCCGTCGGTGACCACCACCACCGACAGGCCGGCCTGTTCGATGTCGGCGTGCGGGAAGCCGGTGAAGAGGCTGACCGCCAACGCGCCTTCCTGTTCCATTTCGCGTGCGCGCGCTTGCAACTGTGCATTCGGAAAATCGTCGGTGCCCTGCCGCATCACGTGCGGCAGCATCGGCGCGTTGCCCCACACCATGGTCGGATTCGCGGAGCCGTCGAGCATCTTCAACAGCGCTCGGCCGGCGCGTTCCGCAGTTCCGTCCATGTCGATGTGGGGATAAGTCTGATAGCCGGCAATCACATCGGCGCGCGCCACCATCTCGGGATACAGGTTCGCGTGCATGTCGAGCGCCAGGGCGATCGGCACGTTCGGCGCAACCTCGCGGATGCGGCGCAACAGCTCACCCTCGCCGTCGTCGTAGGTCTTCGTCGCCATCGCGCCGTGCAGGTCGAGCATGATCGCGTCGCAGCCTTCGGCTGCTGCAGCGACGATTTTCTGCGCGATGTATTCGAATGCGGCGTCTTCGACGCGCCCGCTCGGCGGTGCTCCGGCCGCAATCGGCAGAACGATCTGCGCGCCCACGGATTCGCACACGGCGATGAATCCGCCCAGGCACGTGGCGGTGCCGCGAAACGTCGCAATCGCGGCTTCGCCTTCCTGCGGCACCGGCGCACCGTGAGAGAAACGCGCGAGGTCGGTGACCACCGGCGAGAACGTGTTCGTTTCGTGGCTCATTTCCGCGACGATGATGCGCATGATCGGAGTCTGCTTTCAGGTGAGTGCGCATTCTAGCGGCATTCGCAGCGCTGCTGTCGGTGCCCCGATGCGCGGGATGGCACCGCGAAGGGGGTCGGTGACCGGTGTGGCGCCAACGAATCTGCTACGCTGCGACGCATGCACGAAGCCGGATGGTGTCAATGAGTGAGGCAGTTGCGGCGCCGGGAACGATTCTCGGACAGCCGCGTGGATTGTGGTTGCTGTTTTTCGTCGAGATGTGGGAGCGCTTCAGCTTCTACGGAATGCGGGCCCTGCTGATCTTCTATCTGACGCAGCACTTCATGTTCGGCGATGCGGCGGCTTCGGCCACGTATGCCAGTTACGGTGCGCTGGTTTATCTGATGCCGCTGCTCGGCGGCATCATCGCGGACCGATACCTCGGCTTTCGAAAAGCCATCACGTTCGGTGCGGTGTTGTTGTGCATCGGCCACTTCGGCATGGCGATCGAAGGCGATCCGGCTCGAGTTACTGCAGACGGCGTGCAACGCGACGCCGTTTCCCTGCAGATCTTCTACGCGTCGCTGGCGTTCATCATCATCGGTGTCGGATTTCTCAAGCCGAACATCTCGAGCATCGTCGGCCAGCTTTACGAGAAAGACGATCCGCGCCGCGACGGCGGCTTCACCTACTTCTATATGGGCATCAACCTCGGCGCGATGCTCGCGTCGTCGATCGTCGGTTATCTCGGGCAGACGTTCGGTTGGGCGTACGGGTTCGGTCTGGCGGGCATCGGCATGCTGGCAGGACTGATCACGTTCCGTCGCGGCATCCATCTGCTCGGCGATGCGGGGCTGCCGTCCAATGCCAACCGACTGACGGAGATCGTCGTTGCCGGGATCACGCGCGAGCGGTTGATCTACGTAGCCGGTCTGATCGGGGTGGTGGTGGCGTGGCAGCTCGTGCAGTCGCATGAAGTGGTGGGCGATTTGTTGATGGCGACCGCCGTCATCACCGTGGGCGGCATCGTGTGGTTCGCGGTATTCCGGCTGCCGCCGGTCGAGCGCGACAGGATGCTGGTGGTGCTGTTTCTAACCGCGGTGTCGGTGGTGTTCTGGGCGTTCTTCGAACAAGCCGGCAGCTCTATGAATCTGTTCGCGGAGCGCAACGTCGACCGTCACGTGTTCGGGTTCGATCTGCAGGCCACGCAGTTTCAGTCGCTGAATCCCGCCTTCATTCTGTTGTTGGGGCCGGTGTTTTCGTTGTTGTGGGTCGTGCTTGCACGACGCGGTCTCGAGCCGAGCACGCCGGCCAAGTTCGGGCTCGGGGTGCTGCAGGTGGGTTTAGGATTCGCAGCGCTCGTTTACGGTGCACAACAGGCGGGCGAAAGCGGCCTCGTTGCCGCCGGATGGCTGGCGCTCGCATATCTGCTGCACACCACCGGTGAGTTGTGTCTGTCGCCGGTTGGACTCTCGATGGTCACGAAGCTGTCGGTGCCGCGCCTGGTCGGCTTGATGATGGGTGTGTGGTTCCTTTCCAGCGCGTTCTCGCATTACGTCGCCGGATTGATCGCGGCCGGCGCGAGCGCGAACGAAGCACCGGGCGCCACGGTCGGCGGCGCGCAGTCGCTTGCGGTGTACGTATCGACCTTCGGATCGGTCGCCTGGATCGCCGTCATTGTCGGAATCGTCGTGCTGCTGCTGTCGCCGCTGATCCGCCGCTTCATGCACGAGCCGGCGCGCAAGGAACATTGATGGCGCGTCCCCAATCTTTTGAACAGTGGGTCGAATACAAAACGGCGCGGTGCATTCTGTGGTCTGGCGATAGGGTTCTGCTGGCCGTGCACCACAGCTATCTGCCGCTCAGCCGCGGCCGCTGGGGATTGCCCGGCGGGCGCATCGAGGTCGGTGAAACCGCGGAAGGCGCGGCGCGGCGTGAAGTCAGTGAGGAACTTGGGCTGGAGCTCGGCGATCTGGTCGATTGCGGCGACTATCGCTACAAGGGCTCACGTCACAAGGTGTTCGGGACGCGCTTCGACGGCACGGTGGGCTCGTTCGATCGCAACGAGATCGAGCGGATCGGCTGGCACAGCCTGGACGACGTCGCGCAGTTCGCGCGCAGCGGCCGGCTGCATGCCGGCTACGAACACGACGCGATTCACGTGTTCCTGAAACGAATCGTCGCCTAGTGGCCCGTAACAGCAGGCCGGCTACCACACTCGGGCGTTGGCGTCGTCGCGGCACACCTTCACCAATCCCACACGCATGCTGGTGTAGTCGGCGTTCGAGTTGCCCCTGTACAAGATGCGATTCTCGGCGATGCACTCGGCGAAAAGCCGTTTCTCCTGCTCTCGCTTGATTTCGGCGAGCGAGCCGGTTGGAGGACGCGACTGACAGGCGAGCATCATCGCTGCGACCAGGGCTACCGGCACGATCGTTACGGCGCGTTGCATGTGTCTCCCTCCCCCGAAAGACACGCTGAGTGAGCGCCTCGCCTTCGAACCTGTCCAATTCCTTTCGGGAATTTCCGCAGTGTCCCTATAGGCGCGGATCGACCAAGACCTTGATCTCCTGCGGCGCCTCCGCGAGCCGCTCGAACGCGTCACTCATCTGCTGCAGCGACACGGTAGACGTGTGCAACGCCGCGCAGCGGATGCGCCCATCTGCGACGAGGCCCTGCGCGATGTCGAATTCTTCGCGAAGGTATGCGAGCGACGTTGCGATGCGCACCTCTTTGATCAGCCATTCCGCCGCCTGAATCTGCGCAGGGCGGTTCGGTACACCCACTAACGACACCGTTCCGCCGCGCCGCGCCAGAGACACGGCTTGTTCGATGGTTTGCGGGATGCCGGCGCATTCGAAAACCACGTCTGCACCTTGCTCGCCGATGTGCGTGTTGATCGCTTCGGCAACGTCCACGTCGGTAGGGTCGATCAGTTTGTCCGCACCCAGTGTGCCGCCGAGTTCGCGTCGTCTGCGCTGCGGTTCTACCAGCACGACCGTGCCGGCGCCTGCCGCGCGTACGGCCTGCAGTACCAGCAAGCCGATCGGACCGGCGCCGAGCACTACCACGGAGTCGCCGAGCCGAATGTCGGTGCGTCGCACGGCGTGCACGGCAACGGTTGCGGGCTCGAGGATGGCGGCTTCGACGTCGTCGATGTTCGCGTCGACCTGATAGAGGCGCGACGCGTCGATGGCGATCGCCGATGCGAAGCCGCCGTGCGGCGCGGCGAGTGGACCCATTCCGATCATCCCAGCGAAAGCGGTCTCGCAGTGGGCTGCGTCGCCGCGCCGGCACGCCGCGCACGAACCGCAGGCAACCGCGGCGCCGATGGCCACACGATCTCCTTCGCGGACGTGTGATACGTGTGAACCTACTGCGCTGACGCTGCCGGTCCACTCGTGACCGCAGATCGCCGGGTTGTACGGTTCACCCGATTGAAACGCGTGCAGATCGGTACCGCAGATACCGCAGTACGCGATCTCGACGACGGCTTTGCCCGGGGAAGGCCGCGGCTGCGGCATCTCACGCAGTTCGAGCGTGCGTTTACCGGTAACGAGTCCAACGAGCATCGAAGTATCTCCCCATCGTGATTTACCTATAATCCCGGCATTCGCCGAACGAGACCAGCGCTATGTTCATCGACGTCGTTTCCGATCTGATCTGCCCATGGTGCTTCATTGGAAAGCGACGCCTCGATCAGGTGCTCGCATCGCCGGCGGGCGCCGGTGTCCTTCCACGATGGCGGCCGTTTCAGCTGTATCCGCAGCTGCCGATTGAACGGCTCGATCGCGCCACGTTCATGCGAGCGCGGTACGGCGAAGAAGGCGCGAAGCGCGGCACAGAAGGACGTTGCCGAAGGGCTCCGCGGAGGCGAAGCGCGCGAGCTCGAGAAAGAAAAGCTCGATCGCGCGCTCGAACAGCTCGAGGCGGCGCGGATCGGGACGAT
>CAZLDA010000241.1:0-6441 GCA_964557875.1 uncultured Pseudomonadales bacterium
GTGCGCGTCGTGAAGTCGGTGAACCGGTGGCGGCGCGCGAAATGCAGACGTTCGTGCGCCTTCATCTGCTTGTCAGCAACCTTGAACACCTTTTTCGAACGTCCACCCGTCTTCGTGAGGAAGTCGATGCCGTACTCGATGCGGACGTGAGCGGCTTCCTTTGCCACGAGATCGAATGAGAACGCGAGCGTGCCGCCGATTTGCACGGAGGGTCTCTCGAGTTTCAGCGCCGAGGCGGTGACCGCACCCGTGTCCTGCTGACCGAAGAGCGTCAGCGCGCGCTGGTCGCCGCGTTTGAGTAACGTGCGGCAAGCATGCTTCACGAGCTTGTCGGTTTCCGTCGACGTACCCAACCAGCGCCGCGCGACGTCGAGCACGACATCGGGATGATCCTTCGCGATGTCGTTCAGATTGTTCGCGACGCTGCGCCGCACGTATTCGCTCGGGTCTGCGCGCAGCGCATCGAGGATCGGCAGAATCGGCGTCGGATCTGCCTTTAGCGCAGCCAGCCCGATGCCCCAGGGCAATCGTGGCCGGCAACCTTCCGATGCGAGCCGTCGAACGTGCTCGTTGTTGTCGACGGCCCAATCGCGCATCACGGCAATCATCCGTTCGCCGTAACGCACGATGAACGGGCGCACTGCGTACTCGCTCGATGAATAGCGCGTGAGTGCAGCGAGCGCCGGCACCGACGCATCGAAGTCGTCCACGCCGCACAGTTCGACGAAGTCGGGGAACAGCATGGCGCGGAAACCATCGAACCGCGGCGCCACTTCGAGAACCGTCGCGAGCTGGTCGCGATATTCACCCGGCACATGATCGGCCAACGACTGCGCGATGCGCCGCATACGTTGCTTCAGTTCCAACGCGCGCCATCCCGAGCCGAGCACCGTACGTTTGAACGCATCGCGATCGAGCCCGGCCTGCGCGCTCGAGAACGCGTCGGCCAGCGTTTCGATGTACGAGGGCGAATACAGGAGCTTCAGCTTCATGCCACAGACGTCGGCGGTTCAGTTCCGCTCTACCAGCCTCCAGAGCGGGATTTGCGGCATCGCGGCCGGCAGCGGTTCGAACCTGTACTGATCGGCGAGGCCGTCGCGGACGGCGCGGGTCACTACGATCTCGTCTGTCTCGCCACAGTCCATCGCGTAGTCGGCGTCGATCACCGCCGCACCCCACAACTGGAACTGGAAGTGATCTTGCCCCACGTCTGCGATTACCGGACCGGCACCAACCCCAACGGTCAAGCCGAGGTGCGCGCCATTGACCCGGTTGAAGTCGAGCACGATCGAGCGCGCGTCGATGGCGAAGTCCACGGCGCGGCGCGCGTGGTCGAGTAACGGTTGTGAAAAGCCTGCGACCGCGTGATAGGTGTCGCCCACCGTCTTGATTCGCTCAACGCCGTGACGCGCGGCAGCTTCGTCGAATGCACCGATCAGCTGCCGCAGCACCGCCACCGAGTTCGCATCCGACGTCGTCCGGGTGTATTCGGCAAGACCCTTCAGTTCCGCAAACACCACGCTGACGTCCTCGACTCGCTCCGTGATTCCGCCGGCTCCGACTTTCACCCGCTCCGCCATTCCCTTCGGCATCACGTTTTCGAGCAGGCGACTGTTCTGCGCCGTAGCTTGTTCGAGCAGCGCTGCCTGCTTCTGGACGCCGTCGATGAGTTCACGGAACGAGCGCGCCAGATCGCCGATCTCGTCGCCGGTTTCGGTTTCAAAGGCGACGTCCGGCCTGCCGGAACGGGCGAGCTGCACACGCGCGATGAGGTTGTTCACCGGCCGCACGAAGGACGTTGCCAGGAACATCACCACGAACGTGATGATCAGTACGATCACCAGCGTCTCGATCAGCGTGTCGCGCGCCATCCTGCGCATCGGCGCGTACGCTTCCTCGCGATCGATCTTTGCGACGATGGCCCAGCGAAGATCGGCGACCCGCAACGGCGCCCAGGAGGCAAGTATCTCGGCGCCGGTGTAGCCGGTCACCACGCCCGTCCCTTCGTTGCCGGTGATCGCCTGTTCGATGGGGAAACTGTGCACCGTCTGATTCAGAATTGTGGTGCCTTGCTGAAGAATGCGTTGGATGTCGTCTTCCGGAGTTTTGATCGCGCGCAGGCGCTGCGCATATCGTTCCGGGGATTCGATCAGGCCGCGCGAATTCGAACGCATGAGATGATCCGAGCCCACCAGATAGACTTCGCCGGTTTTGCCGAGCCCATCGTGCTCCCACCGCCGATCGTTCGTCATCACGCGGTCGATCGCGTCTGCCGGGAACTCAACTAACAGTAGTGCGATGGCGCGACCGTCGACGAACAGCGGCGTGCCTATGAAGGCGGTAGGAACACCGGTTCGAGCGCGGTGTGGCTGAAAGTCTGCAACCACTACGCGCCCGACATCCGGTGAACGCTGTAGCGTGCGGAACAGATCACCGAGGTGGCCGCGCGCGAACGGGCCGTCCGACAGACGGGTGCCGAAACTCGCGTATTTGCGCGCCGAATAGACGACCGCGCCGCTGTCGATGTCGACGAGCAGCACGTTGCTGAACCCCATACCCAGGAACAGCCCCGTCAGCCGGTGGTGATACACCTCGTGGACCCGGCTGTAGGCCGAGTCGTCGTTGGCTCTGAGCATTTCGGCGCGCTCGTCTTCCGGGAACGGGTTGTTGGCGATGTACTCATATTGCAGATAGCGCGCCGCCGCCGTGTCCGGAAAAACCGAACCGATGTCGGGCTGTGTACCGGTGGTCTTCGCCACCGCCGGCAGGAACTGCTCGCGATAGTAGTTGCGCAGTTTGGTTTCCTTTTCGAGGCCGATCTCGACGGACTCGAGTTGCCGGAACGCATCGATGAACTCGCGCGCTGCCTCTCCGGAAATACCTCGGCCGCTGGTTCTGACTTCGATGATCAGGCGTTCGAGCAATTGCTGGATCTGCGCCGCACGCGAGGTTCGCACGGTCGTAAGGTGCGCGAACGCGCCGTTCTGCAGTGCGTGGTAGGTGGTCCGGTAGTTCAGTGTGGCAACGATCGCGATCGACACGATGCTCACTGCCAGCAACATGACCAGAAGTTTCGACTTTATGCTGAGGTTAGCCATCCGCCACCGCGTTCATCTTCATCTCTCCGTTACGGGTCCGAGGTAGTGGTCGAACCAATCGCTCACTTCTCTCAGCATCTGGTTGCGTGGGTAGTAAAAGTGCCCGACGTCGTACACGACGTGCTTCTTGTCAGAGTCCGGCGAACCCAACAGCTCGAACAAGCGGCGCTGCGATAAGTCGCTGGGGAAGATCGCATCGTAGCTGCCGTTGATCATCAGCGTCGGACAACGAATTCTCGGCGCGTAGTTCACTGCATCGTCCATGGGATGGACCGGCTCGGTGGTGATGCCTGCGCCGATCAACACAGCGGCTTTAAATCGCCCGTCTATCGCGAGAATCGGTGGCACGATGTGGATGGCGCCGAAACTGATCGCGAGAAGACCTAAGTGATCGATGTCGATGTCTTCGCGTGTAGCCAGGTAGTTCAGCGTGCGCGCCGCATCTTCGTACCAGCGCAGCGGCGCTACGCGAAGCTGATCGTAGGCGCGTTGAGGATCCTGCGGTCTAGGCACCCACCGCTCGTACGTGCCCACCCAGATTGGTACCACGAGTGCGCGGCCGCTATTGACGATGAAATCGACGAGTCGCAGCTGATTGAGCGCGTCACGATTCGGCAGGCGCTGCCAGACCGCATCTGCGGGCGGCGCGTATAGGACGGGCTGCAGCGCGCCGCGGCGGCCGACAGGACGGACCACATACAACGTCAACTTATCGTTCGGCGCGAACGTCAGCCCGACTTCCTCCGCGATCCACGCATCGGTCTGCTGAACCGTCTCGATATCGACTGAGCTCGGAGTCTGATTGCCCGCGGAGAACTGAAACCGCATCGCCTCGAATGCGTCGTTAGAGACGGGCTCGCGTCGCATGTATTTTTCATCGATCGGCAGCACGATCGGTGCAAGCAGCTCGTCGGGCACAGGCTCGAGTGCCTTCATCAGCCGCAGGCCGATATCCGGCGAACGATCCATCGGCCGGGTCGTGTAAAGAAGCTGATAGGACCCCGAGTAATCGCCCCACGCACCGCCCAAAGCCACCGCGTTGTCGCCGGCCCGGTTCCATACCCACTCGCGCACGTTGCCCGCCGTATTGAGCGTACCCCAGGGTCCGATGCCGGTACCGGCGTCGGCCGCAATGGGACCCGCGGCGCGGAATCGGCTGGCATCGGCAATCTTCGGCGCGGTCGGAAAGGCGGCATCCAGAGGCGCAAACGCCGCACGTGTCCAATGGTGCAGCGTCGGCAGCGAGACGCCGCGGAATCGCGAATACGCGACCGCTTCGTACCAGCTGATTCCGCCGACCGGCATGCCGGACTGACCTTCCGGAAACGCACTCAGTTGCCATCCGGAAGGACCGGGACGTCCGGTTTGATCGACGAACAGCGCGCGCGCTTCAGGCCAGGTCAGGGTGCGCCCATCGGCGACGAAATCGAGTCCTTCCCAATACACAGGGTTGTCGTAGCCGCCCGCCATGACGAACTCTTTGAATTGGGCGTTGGTCACCTCGTGTCTCGCGATGGCAAACGCGGCCACGTCGTGTTGTTGGGTGTTCGCGAACCCCAGCGTGAGGCCGGTCATCATGATCGGCAGGTTCGTGTGCGGAACCAGAACCATGTCGTCGGGAAGTGAACCATGCGCCGCGAGCTGAAGCGGTGCGTCCGCTACCGCGAAGCCGTTGCGGCGATTGTCTTTTTCGGTCGATTTCAGCGACGGCCCCGGGTTCGCGACCGTGAACTCACCGGTGTCGAAGCCGTCCTTCTCGAGGCGAACTCGCAACACGCCGCGCGGCAGGTCGAGAGGTGTCGTGAAAGGCGTGATGCCGGCTTCGACCCACGCGCCGTCGACATCGTCGTAGGGCTTGAAGGAGAGCTTCGCGCCGGTATCCGTCACGATCGGCATTGCGGGCGCGATGGTCTGCTGCCAGAGGGTGCGCAGCTGTGCGTCGTCGGCGTTCTTGTCGGCAAGTACGAATGGACGCAGCAATCCGAATGCGTCGACATAACGATCCTGCTGGATCAGCGTCGCGGCTTCCGACAACGCCTGATCGCGCGCCGCACGCATTTCTTCGGCCGTGCGCAAATGACTGAACACCGCGTAGCCCACGACTCCGGCCGCGACCACAATCGCTATGAGAAGAGCGGGCCGGGATCGGCGTGCAGCAGGCCTGGGCGGTGGAGCTTGTGTCGTAGCCACGGGTTCCTGCGAGGGCGCGGCGGCTTCGCCGGTGTACTCGCGAATCGCCGCGATCAATCGCGCGCGATAACTCGCTTCATCGAAGCGCGAGCGGATGATCGCCTGCCGGTTGCCGATCGCGAGCCGAACGCCCGGCGGCACTTCGGTATCTTCGAGATACACCGGCAGCACCGGCTTGTTGGCGTCCAGCGCAAACGCGAGTTCGCGTTCGCAGTTGCGCGACACCACCGAACGCGCGGTGATGAAGAACACGAACAGCGAACATCGTTCGAGCGCGTTCGCGAGATCGTCGTGCCAGGTGTTGCCGGGATGAATACCCTCGTCGTAGTAGACGCGAACTCCGGCTTCGGTGAGCGCGGTGAGTTCCGCGTTCACGAGTTCGGTGTCGTCGTGTGAGTAGCTGACGAACACGAACGGCGCGTCACCGCGATACGCGGGAGTCACGTACTTGTGCGGCGTCGGGCGCTTCACCGGCTCAAGGTTCTGCGCGGTACACGACGTTGCCGCCGACCACCGTTTCGAGCACGCGTACGTTCGCGATGTCTTCAGCCGGAATCGTCAGCGGGTTGCGGTCGAGCACGATCAGGTCGGCGAACTTGCCCACTTCCAACGAACCGGCGACTGTGTCCTGGTGCAGCTGGTACGCGGCGTTGATCGTTGCCGCTTCGAGCACTGCGCGCGGTGACAGACCCGGATCGTCGCCGAGCCGGCCACGAAATTCGGGCGGCGCATCCGGCGTGTTCGTTCGCGTAACACCCACTTTGAACGCAAACCACTCGTCGAGCGGGTCTACCGGCCAGTCGCTGCCGAAGGCGATGCGTGCGCCCGCAGCCGCAAGCACGCCGGCGGGCTCCAGACGCTTCATTCGCTCGGGGCCGAAGTAGTTGACGAGTCCCAACGTATCGCCGGCCGGCTTGCCCCATTGGAGCGACAGCACGGGTATGACGTTCAGCTCCCGATAGCGCGGATAGTCGCCCGGATCGACGATTTCGTCGTGTGCAATCGCCGGTCGAATGTCGGCTTTCGGCAGCGCACGACGCATCGCTTCGGCACCGTCGAGTGCGGCGCGCACCGCTGCGTCGCCGTCGGCGTGCATGTGCGGATCGATACCTGCCTTACCGAGACCGATCAGCAGGTCGGCCAGCTGCGGCGG
>CAZLDA010000242.1:0-6426 GCA_964557875.1 uncultured Pseudomonadales bacterium
ACCAAACCGCGCGACGCGCTGATCATCGCCACGAAGGTGTCGGGACCGAGCCATGGCTGGATCAAAGCGGCCGTGCGATCGGGCATGACGACGCTCGACCGGCACAACATCGTGCGCGCGGTGGAAGCGAGCCTCACGAAGCTGCAGACCGACTACATCGATCTGTATCAGACGCACTGGCCCGATCACGGCGCGCGATACGAGGAAACGCTCGAGGCGCTGGATGACCTCGTGCAAGCCGGCAAAGTGCGCGTCATCGGCTGCAGCAACGAGACCACCTGGGGTTTAACGAAGAGCCTGGCGGTTTCGGAGATGAACGGTTTCGCGCGCTACGAGACGATTCAGAACAACTTCAGCCTGAACAATCGCCGCTTCGAAGACGAGCTTGCGCAAGCGTGCCGCAGGGAACAGGTGAGCCTGATTCCGTATTCGCCGCTCGCGGGCGGCGTGTTGTCGGGCAAGTACAACGACGGCGCTCAGCCGCAAGGCGCGCGGTTCACGAACTACCGCAACGCAGGTGCACGCCAGGCCGCGATGGTGAACCGGTTCATCAACGAGAAGTCGCTGGCGTCTACTGCGCGGTTCAAGGTGATTGCAGAAGAAGCGGGAATATCGGTGGTCACACTGGCAGCGGCGTGGAGCAAACAGCACGACTTCGTCGCATCGACGATCGTGGGCGCAACGCGCGCCTCGCAGTTGCCGGAAATTCTCGGCGCTGCCGATCTGACGCTCAGCGCCGACGTGATGAAGAAGATCGACGCGGTGACGAAGGAGATTCTCTACCCCATGGGATGACGTTGTCCCATTACAGATCGGGGGGGTCAAACCTCCGGGTCGAGCATCGGTGTCCAGTTGTCCATGTAGTAGCCGCCGTCGGCGATGATCGACGCGCCGTTGATGTAGCGCGCGGCCGGCGAACAGAGGAAGGCGCAGATGCCCGCCACTTCCGACGTTTCGCCGAGCCGGTGCGCTGGAATGTCCTTAACCGCAACGGCTTCGTAGTTCTCGATGTCGGAGTACGCGAACTCCTCCTCCCGTACACCCGCGGTGGCGATCGTTCCGGGCGCAAGCGCATTGATGGTCACGCCCTTGCGTGCCCAGTAATAGGCGAGCGAGCGCGTCATGCTGACTACACCCGCGCGTGCCGCGCCGGAGTGCACGAACGGCGGCGCGCCGCGATCGAATGAATAGATGTGCACGATGCTGACGATTGCACCGAAGCCGCGCTCGACCATGTGCTTGCCAACCCGATTGGTGACGTTCCACGTGCCGTTGAGATTCAGGTCTACGACGGAGCGCCAGCCGTTGTCGCTGATATCGAAAGGGCGCGCCGGAAATTGGCCGCCCGCGTTGTTGATGAGGAAGTCGATCTTGCCGAACTTCGCGATTGCCGCCGCAACCAGCGCGTCTACTTCCTCCGGCTTTCGCACGTTCGCCACCTGCGCAAGACAATGCCGCCCCAGCGCTTCGATGTCGCGCGCGGTTGCGTTCACGTTGTCGGCGTTGCGACTTGCGATCACGAGATCGGCGCCGAGTCCGGCGAACGCGAGCGCGATTTCGCGTCCGATACCTCTGCCACCGCCGGTCACGAGCGCGGTACGGCCCTCGAACAGATTCGGAGCGAAGGTCGACAGCGGTGCGATTTCCATGGATATTCCTCAGCCCAACGAGTAGCGGACAAAGAATCAAGATGGTACCGCAATGATCAGGTCGACTCAGGCATTCCTGCTCGCGTTAGCGATGATCGCGAGCGCGTTCGCTCGTGCCGACGATTCTGCGAATGCTGCAGCGCGCGGTGTGATGGACGCGTTCATGGCGGCGTTCAATGCGAAGGACAGCACGGCGTGGGCCGACACATTGCTGTACCCGCACGTGCGATTTGCCGGCGGCAAGGTCGTTACGTTTCCGGATCGCGCGACGTTCATCGCCGCGAATCACATCGATGCTCTGATCGCCGGTGAGGGCTGGGATCACAGCAGGTGGGATGCGATGCGGATCGTGCAGAGTTCGCCGACGAAGGTGCACATCGCAGTCGAGTTCTCGCGTTATCACAAAGACGGCACCAGGTACGCGACTTATCCGTCGCTGTACATCGTCGAACAGGTCGACGGCAAATGGGGCATTCGCGCGCGGTCCAGCTTCGCGCCCTAAAGCAGCCCAACGAGAGGGCAGCCCAACGAGAGGCAAACCAAGGAGAGGTCACAAATGAACTGGTCCGAGGACGAGTTCGGATTCGAGACGCGCGCCATTCACGCAGGCCAGGCGCCCGATCCGACCACGGGCGCCATCGTCACGCCGTTGTTCCTGACGTCGACGTACACGCATTCGTCGCCCGGCGTGCATCAGGGCTACGACTACACGCGCAGCGGTAATCCCACGCGCCGCGCATTCGAAGACTGCGTCGCGAATCTCGAAGGCGCGCGCTTCGGCTTTGCGATGGCGTCCGGTTCGGCCGGCACCGCGACGATCGTTCATATGCTCTCGGCCGGCGACCACGTGGTGGCGTGCGACGACATGTACGGCGGCACGTATCGGCAGTTCGAACGTGTGTTCAAACAGCAGGGCATCGAGTTCAGCTATGTCGACATGGCCGACCCCAACAATCTCGCAAAGGCGATGCGCAAGAACACGCGGCTCGTCTGGGTGGAGACGCCCAGCAACCCGCTGCTGAAAGTGGTCGATATCGCGAAGGCCGCGGAAATCGCGCACGCGTCCAAAGCGCTGATCGCGGTAGACAACACCTTCATGAGCCCGTACTTCCAGCGGCCGATCGCATTGGGCGCAGATCTGGTGATGCACTCCACGACGAAGTACATCAACGGCCACAGCGATCTCGTCGGCGGCGTACTGATCACCGACGACGAGGCATTGGCCGAGCGGCTGAAGTTCATGAGCAACGCGATCGGCGGCATTCAAAGCACGTTCGACGCGTACATGTGTCTGCGCAGCCTGAAAACGCTGGCTATTCGAATGAGAGCGCACGAGTCCAACGCGCTCGCGGTAGCGCGTTTCCTCGAAGCGCATCCGAAGATCGCGGGCGTCCGTTTCACCGGTTTGCAGAGCCATCCGCAGCATGACCTTGCGAACCGGCAGATGACGGGCCACGGCGGCATGCTGACGTGCAACGTTGCGGGCGATCTCGAAGCGACGCGTCGCTTCCTGTCGTCGGTGCGCGTTTTCTCGCTCGCGGAGAGTCTCGGCGGCGTCGAATCGCTGATCGAACACCCCGCGATCATGACGCACGCGAGCTTGCCGCAGTCGGTGCGCGAACAGCTCGGCATCGGCGATAACCTGGTGCGCGTATCGGTCGGCATCGAAGATGAGGCGGATCTGATTCGCGACCTCGACCGCGCGCTGGCGGCGGTATGACGTCGATGATCATCGATGACATCGACCTGCACATCGAGGAGGCGGGTTCCATCGATCGCGCCGCGCTGGTGCCCGGTATGTACCTCGCATGGTGCGTGAATCTGCAGCTGGTTGCGCCGAAGCTCGAAGCGTCGAATGGCCGCGACATGTTGCGACTTCGGTATCGGGAACTCTCGCCCGCGGCGTTCTTCACGAAGGTAGCGCACGGCCGGTTGACCGACGATCTGCTGTCCGAACAGGGCAGCGCGTTTACGGCGCACCACTACGCCCAATACCGCGCCGACAACGCCGCGTCTTTGTACGACGCCAAAGACGACTGGAACACCTACGACTCGATTGCGCCGGCTTTGACGAAGGCGTATTACGCCTTCGCAGAGGGCGGCCGCAAATCGACGCGGCCCGCCAAACACTGGTGGCAGGGCTGGCGTTCGTGAAGATCCTGAATCCGTTCTTGTGCCAGCACTTCGGTTTGGGAGGGTGCAATGCTGCGACCGACGCCTGAAATCGAAGCGGCTCGAAGACGCTGGAAGTTCCGCGGCGACGTGCGTCCGGATTTTGCACACGCCGACGCCGCCCACGAAGAGTCGGTTTGGGATTACCCAAGACCGCCGATGATCGTTCCCGACACGCGTCTGGTGCAGGTGTTCGCCGAAGGCTCGTTGATAGCCGACTCGCGCGACTGTGTGCGCGTGTTAGAGACGGCAAGCCCGCCGGTGTTTTATCTGCCGCCCGACGACGTCGAATGGGATGCACTCGAAGCAACCGACGTTCGCACCACGTGCGAATGGAAAGGCATCGCAACTGCATACGACGTAGTGGTGGACGGCGAGCGGGTGAAGGGCGCCGCGTGGAGTTATCAGGAAGTGTTCGCCGATTTCAAAGACCTGCTCGGATGGGTGGCTTTCTACCCGGGTCTCGTCAGCTGCTTCGTGGAGCGCGAGACGGTCTATCCGCAACCCGGCGGTTACTACGGCGGTTGGGTAACGCGCGAGATCATCGGTCCGTTCAAAGGCGCGGCGGGCACGGAAGACTGGTGAAGAACTTCGACCCTCGCGATGTGCGGTTCTACCGGCCGTACCCGGACGAACTGCCTTGGGATCTGCTGCTCGATGCCGATCCGTCGCGCGCGCGAGTCGAGAGCTATCTCTCCGATACGCTGACGCGGATCGCGAAACGCGACGACGAAGTGATCGGCGTGTATGCGCTCGAGCGGCTGGATGCGACCACGTACGAATTGATGAACATCGCCGTTGCCCAAGCGTATCGAGGTACCGGTTTGGGCCGGCGCCTCCTTGGACACGCGATCGGTCTCGCGGAGTCGACCGGCGCGCGCGTCATCGAAGTGGGTACCGGCAACTCGAGTTTTGGTGCGCTTCGGTTCTATCAGCGCGCGGGCTTTCGCATCGTGGGTGTCGAACCCGATTACTTTACCAACAACTACGCTGAGCCGATCGTCGAAGATGGCATTCGCTGTGCGGACATGGTGAGGCTACGACTGGTGCTCACGCCGGAGTGATACCGGTGGGTCCGTCCACCGGGCTGCAATCCGCGTGTCGGCAGTTCAATTCCGCCGCCGACCACCAACAGAATCAGTGAGCTGCGTACGGGCGCACCGCCCGCATAGTGCAGCGGAATTCCGCAAGGTCGCGAAATGTCCAATGATCGAAATGACAAGACCCCGGCCGCCGTAGAGATTGTCGACATCGGTGATCCCACAGTCGCCAATAGCGCCATCGAATTGATCGACCAGGATGTAGTGCGGCTGGAATCCACGCCGCTGCACGGGCGTCAGGTCATCGCTCGCCTTGAGGGCGTCATTGTCGTCTACTACTCGACCAACCTGCGCGTACGCTCGCGACCGTGTCTGCACGATGAACTCATCGGCTATGTCACGTTCGGCCCGGGTGTCTCGGGAACCGTCGATGGACTGCCCGTCGGGCCCGACTCGATGCTCGCAGTGGCTCCGGGAACCGAGGTTGGCTTTGTCACGAACGCCGGGTACGAGAACACTCGCAGCGAGCAGCAATCTCGACCCCGAGCGCCGGGTGCGCTCACGGCAGGCTCAGGGCGGCATCGTGCGTGCTGCCGAGCGCCACGCCCTGGCGCACACGGCAGATCGCCTCTATGTCACCGATTTGTGCCGCGCCGCCGGCGTCAGCGAGCGTGCCCTGGAATACGCGTTCAGGGCCGTGATGGCATTGTCCCCGGTGGCATACCTGACGCGGCTTCGACTTCATCGGGTGCGCCCTGCGCTGCGTATGGCCACACCGGGGTCGACGACCGTCACAGCCGAAGCGCTCAACTGGGGATTCTGGCATTTCGGCGAATTGCCGTCGGGTACGTTGCGACGCAAACCCGAGGCGCCGCACGAGCAGAAGTAAACCCGACTTGGCCGCCCCTTCGAGCGGCTGTCAGCAGCCCGACTCGAGGCCACGACAGCGCCGTGGATCCTGCACTTTGCGGAAAACCGATAGAGCGCATTCTCGAATGCTGGAAGACTGGCTCGAACGAGGAGTCTGCGTGCCGATTCTGCGCGGCCTCCCGAATCAATGAAGGAGTCTCAGCATGACCCGTCTCATCGATC
This sequence comes from uncultured Pseudomonadales bacterium, assembly GCA_964557875.1. Taxonomy (GTDB): domain Bacteria; phylum Pseudomonadota; class Gammaproteobacteria; order Pseudomonadales; family Azotimanducaceae; genus DATJGR01. Next base: position 5,954 of record CAZLDA010000242.1, read on the forward strand.
TGAGCGTGACGCTCGATCCCGACAATCGCGCCAAGCTGCCGCCACCTCTCGCCGGCGCCGCCGGCGTGGTTGCGCCGGCAATCGAGTATCTGCACCCCGCGGCTCAGAACGGGCGCGACGAATTCTGCCGCTACCTTGGCTGCCGCCACGACGACTTGCCAGACGGCGAAGGCTGGGGGGCGGAAGTCCTGACGGATATGTCCTCGCATTGCGGCACCCATGTCGATGCGCCGCTGCACAGCGGCTCGCGGAGTGCGGGCGAACCGGCACGTACCATTTCCGACATTGCCCTCGATGAGCTTTTCCGCCCGGGCCTGGTACTCGATGTGCGTCCTTGGGCGAAGCTCGGCGAGGAAATCACCACCGACATGCTGGATCGTGCGCTGGCTACGACCGGCCGGGAGATCAACAGCGGCGATGCGGTGCTCATTCGAACGGGGCAGGAGCGCTACTCGATGACGGACCCCGAGTTC
>CAZLDA010000243.1:0-6423 GCA_964557875.1 uncultured Pseudomonadales bacterium
AACACCCACACCGCCGCCCACGTTGCCGCCCCAACTGCCCATTCCGACGCCAACGCTGAACGGATTGGATTTCGTCTTCTCGTAAGGCGTCACGTCATAGGTGACGTAGAGGTCCGGCTCCGTTTCCACCTGCTGATAGCCCTTGCGACCCAGGTTCGTGTTGATCGAATCGCGGATGGATTCGTCGAAGCTGCGCTGCGCGATATCGGTACTGACGAGATTGGTTGCGGGCGGCGGCCACCCGAACGTCTTCGACGCGGGAATGTTGGCCGACGGATCGATACGGGATTCCGGTTTGGCAGGCGCCGAGCCGGCACAACCGCCGAGCATCGCCAGCACGCAGAGCAACACGGGGACTACGATTCGCGTACGCATGGAATTCCTCCCGATGAAATCTTTCTCGATGAAGCCTTTCTCGATGAAGCCTTTTTTCAATGAAGCCTTTCTTCAATGAAGCATGGGGCCGCATGCTACACCGCGCCGATCAGCGCGGCGTGGCGATGCCGTGATACATGTAGGCGGCGAAGCGTGGACCTTGTTCGTAACCCTGCGCCATCGAATCGACACTGAACCCGCCGGCATCGAGCAGCTGGTCGGGTCGACGCGTGAGGTGACAGCCGCCGCCGATACGCTTCCAGAACGGTTCGAGGCCGCGTTGTATACGCGCCACACCCGGATCCGGCGCACCGCCGTGCTCGATGAAGATCAGCCGTCCGTCTTTCTTCAGCACGCGGCGCATTTCGTCGAGCGCGCGATAGACGTTCGGAATCGAACACAGCGTCCACGTGCACACGATCGAGTCGAAACTTTCGGTGTCGGCCGGAATGGCTTCGCCCGACACGGTGAGCAACTCGACGAGCGCGCCGAGTTTCTTCGCGCGTTCGTGTGCCATCTCGGTCAGTTCGGAGGCGGGATCGAGCCCCGTGACGGACTCGGTCTCATCGCCGTAGAACTCGAGGTTGAGTCCGGAGCCGATGCCGATTTCCAGCACGCGACCTTTTGCCTGCGGCACGTAGCGTTTACGCAGCGCCATCATCTGCGGCATCGCGCACGCCGAGTTGATCAGCCTCGGCAGAACGTAGTGGCGGTAGAGTCCCATCGTCAGCCCCTCCTGCTCGCAGCGTCGCGTTCCCGTACGTTCCACGCAATCGTTGCCGCTTCGTAAACCGATGCAATGGGTACGTCGTGCTGCTCGCTGATCTGTTTGCAGTCGGTGAACTCCGGCGTGGCGCGCTGCTCGCCGCCCGGAAGTGTCGCTACTTTCACGGCGACGTCGCCCCAACGTGTTGTAACACGCGTAATCTCCCGCGCCACGCTGAAACGCGCGACCTGCGTCTGGCGGATCCCGAGGCTGGTGCTGTGCGTGTAGATGGACGAGCGCAGCCGATCCGCGGCGCCGGGCTCGCAGAGGACCGACAGCGTGTGTGCCGGCCGGCCCTTCTTCATGAGTATCGGCGTCATCCATGCGTCGAGTGCGCCGGCACTCATCAGTTGTTCGAGCAGCGGCGGCAACCACTCCGGGTTCATGTCGTCGATGTTGGTGCTGAGCACTGTCAGCGTCTGGTTCTGCTCCGCTGACGAATCTACTGTGGCGCGCCCCTCGCCGACGATCAGGCGAACGATGTTGGGTCGCGGAAAATCCTTGGTGCCCGCGCCGCATCCGTGCGCACCGATCGTCATTGGCGGTATCGAACGCCATTCGGTTACGAGTACACGCAGTAACGCAGCAGCCGTGGGGGTTACCGTCTCGCCGTCGATGTCGAGCGGCTCGGTGGGCAGCCCCTCCATCAGATGCAGGACCGCCGGGGCCGGAACCGGCAGCAGACCGTGTTCGCAGCGCACCGTGCCGTGGCTAACGGGAATTGCGCGGCACGTCACCTCGTCCACCTGGAGCTCGCAGAAACCGGCCACCACGCCGACGACGTCGGCGACCGCGTCGAGCGCGCCCACCTCGTGAAAATGCACGGCCTCCAACGGCACGTCGTGCACCTTCGCTTCGGCATGCGCGAGCACGCGAAATACCTGCTGCGCGGTCGTCTTCACGCGCTCGGGAAGCCCGCTGGCAATCAGGATCCGCTCGATGTCCGGCAAATGGCGGTGTGCGTGTTCACGCGGCGCGAGCACGTGCACTTTTGCGGCGGCGATGCCGCGCTTCTGGACGCGTTCCACGTGCAGCAGCAGGCCGGGTAGTCCGAGCTGATCGATGCGTTGTTGTAACGTCGCGGCCGGAACGCCGACATCGATCAACGCGCCGAGCAACATGTCCCCGCTGGCGCCGCAGACGGGGTCGATGTGGCAGATGCGGCTCATCGTGCGGCGTGCACCATCGATCGCAGGATCCGGTTCGCGGCGGCCGCGGCGCCGAATCCGTTGTCGATGTTGACGACGGTGACGCCCGGCACGCAGCTCGTGAGCATGCCGAGGAGCGCACTCAAGCCGGAGAAGTTCGCGCCGTAGCCGACGCTGGTCGGCACCGCGATCATCGGGCACGCTACGCGCCCTCCGAGCACACTCGGCAGCGCGCCTTCCATGCCGGCGACCACCACGCACACGGCCGCACTGCGCAGCCGCGCCTCTACCGACAGCAGGCGTTCCAGATATGCAACGCCGATGTCGTAGAAGCGTTCCACGCGCACGTTTGCCCATTCCAGCGTCTGCGCGCATTCCTCTGCAATGGGAAGGTCGCTGGTACCACCGCTCGCAACCGCGACGACGTGCCGCTGCATTCCTTCGAGCGCTTCCAGCCGACCGAACCGGATCAGCCGCGAGCGTGTGTCGAACTCCGCGTTGGGCAGCAGCGCCTCGACCGCGGCAAACTGCGCTTCGGTTGCACGCGTCGCCAGGGCGCGTCCTGCCTTGGCCGCGAATTCCGCCATGATCTGCGCGACGTGATCCGGTGTTTTACCGGACGCCATCACCACTTCTGGGAAACCCTGGCGTTCGAGACGGCCGTGATCGAGGCGCGCGATATCTTCGTTCATTGGGGGGGCGGCACGCTTGGCTGCATCAGCACTGCGTTCATGCTGCCGCTTTTCAGGCCGGAGAGATCGAGGCTGACGTACAGGAACCCGAGCTTCTTGCACAGTGCGACGAAGCGCTCGCGATGGGTGAGGAAGGCCGGCACGTCGTCGAGCGGAATCTCCAGCCGCACCAGCTTGTCGGCGTGCACGCGCACACGCAACTGGGCGAAGCCGCACTCCCGCAGCCAGCGTTCGGCTGCATCGACCTGTGCGAGGCCTTCCGCGCTGATCGCCACACCGTATGCAAAACGCGACGAAAGGCAGGCCATCGCGGGTTTCGCCCAGATGCTGAGCCCCACCGACACCGCAGCGGCGCGAATGGCGGCCTGGCGAAATCCCCCCACTTACAATGGCCGCGAAATGCCGTGTTCGGAGCCTGCGACCTGGCCGGGGCGATAGTCACCCACGTCGTCGAGGTTGTATCCATCGAGGATGTGCTCGATACGTTCCGCGCGTGCAACTTCGCGCAGCGCGTTCCACAGCGTGTCTTTGCAGAAGTAGCAGCGATTCGCCGGATTCGCAGTGTAATTCGGGTTCTCGAGTTCGCTCGTCTCGACCGTGCGATGGCGGCCGCCGATCTCGGCGGCCAGCGCCTTGAGCTGAGCTTGCTCCCACGAAGCGAGCGACGCTGAGACGGCCGTGACAGCGAGGGCACGGGCGCCGATTTCGCTATTCGCCACCTGCCACAGAAAGGTGCTGTCGATGCCGCCGGACACGGCAATCAGCACGGCGTCGCGCGCGCGGATCCACTCGCGCAGGTTTGCCAGCTTCTGTTGCCATGTGGGCGACGCGTCGGTTGCGATGAGCGTCGTCATGTCTCAGGCGAGAATCCGGTGTGTGGGACCGCATAGCGCTTCGATCTGCAGGCCATGCGGGCAGGCCCCCTGGCACGGCTGGCCGGTGCACGACAGACACGCCTCTGCGGATCCGTCGAGTGCGGCGTACTCGCGGCGCGCGAAATCGACATCGCCGTAGTCGGTCGCATACATTCGCGTGCGCAACACATCGGCGATTGGCACGCCGAACGGGCACGCGCCTTCACAGGCGTTGCACGCGTGCCGGCAGTAACTCGCACCATTGAGCATTGCGTACTGGCGTAGCAGTTCGAAGTCGCCGTGCGCGAGGCTCGTAGCACCCGATGCACCGAGGTATTCGTCGATCTGCTCCGGACTGGTCATCGAGATCACCACGCCGTCGACGTGCGGATTTGCGAGTGTCCAGCGGAATGCGGCCTGAGCAAACGTTGCGCCACCGGTTTCATAGGGGCGCAAGTCGTTCAGCCGAGCGCCCATCAACGTCTTCATCGTGACGACACCGACGCCTTTCGCTTTGGCCTTCGCAAGCACGCGCGGCAGATCGGGCTGCACTGCGACGAAGTCGAACGAGCGGGTGATGCGTTCGTAGAACTTGGGGTCCTGGCCGAAGTTGTATGCGACGAGAATCGCATCGACGCTGTCGGTATCGATCGCATGATCGAGGCAGCCGATCAGATTGCCGGCGTGGCCGGACATTCCGACGAAACGGATCTTTCCCTGTCGTTTGGCCGACTCGGTAAATTCTCGCCACTCAGGATTGTCGAGGCGCGCGATGTCGTTGACCGCGTGGTTGAAGTAGATGTCGACGTAGTCGGTGCGAAGACGCCTGAGGCTGCCTTCGAGCGCCGACATCATCGACTCTTTGCGTTCCGAAGCGCCCGCCGTGACTTTCGACACGACATAGACCTTGTCGCGCTTGCCGCGCAATGCATTGCCAAGCACCGTTTCCGAGTCGCCGTTGGTGTAGCTTTCGGCGGTGTCGAAATAGTTCACGCCGCGATCGAGCGCGTACTTCACCAGGTCTTCTTCGCCGGTGCGTAATCGGCTCGAACCGAACGAGATGTCCGAGATATTGAGACCGGTGCGTCCGAGCGTCTTTAAGGCTTTGACGTGGGAACCGACGTGATCTGCTGCGCCGTGCGCTGCCTTCAGCGGCAGCAGGCCGGTCGCGGTAGTCGCGATCGCGCTGGTCAGAAATCCGCGCCGCCCCAGTCCTCGACTCGCTTCGTCTGTTGGCACGGCTTTCTCCGAAACGCGTGTTGCGGAGAGAGTACCTCTGCGTGAGCGCCGTAAGCCATACGATCTCATAAGACTTCACGCATCCATTCCGATTGCATGCGCGTCGGTTCAGTTGCCGCCCTGGCCCGCCTTGCGAGGGCCCGCCTGCAGTCCAGTAGAATCATCGGAGAGCAAATGTGGAGGGTGACCATGCTGACGCGGCGTCGCGGTTATATGAACGTCCGAGTGGAGGCCGCACCGGCGGCGAGCCAGCAGCTGGAGCAGGAAGGCTGGGCCGTGTTGCGCGGCGTGTTGAACGCCGCCGAGATCGCGGGACTCACGGCCGAAGTGGAAGCGTTGTACGCGAAGCTTCCGGCCGATGGCCGCAATCCGCACCGGCCCACCGAAGAAGACAACGACTTCCGCTACGAGATGCTCAATCGCAGTGCGTTGTGTCAGGAAGTGATCGGCAACCGCGCGATTCTCGACGCCATCGAGCCGCTGCTCGGCGAGGATTGCCACGTGATCGCGAATACGTGCTGGCGCAACCCGCCCCGCGAGGTGAACACGCATGGCGGCGGCGCCTGGCACATCGATGCGGGTCCACATGTGCCGCGTCCGCCGGGCATCCCGTGGGACGACCGCATTCCGTATCCGATCTTCGCGATCGGTGCACACATCTATCTGAAGGACTGTCCGCTCGAATGTGGGCCGACCGGCGTGATTCCACGCAGCCACAAATCCGGCCAGCGGCCGCCGGACGACCGCGTCTGGGACGTGGAACTGACCTGCGAAGGACGCGGTGTGTTGCCGTTGCTTGCAAAAGCCGGTGACGTTGCGATGTTCGTGTCCGACGTGTGGCACCGGCGGTTACCGCCGCTTCCGGGCGACAGCGGCCGGTTGTTCCTGCAGGCGCATTACGGACGGCGCGACATCGCGCAGCGGATCCGCACCACGAGCAAGGTGAATCATCTGTCGGCGGAAGCGCGCAAACGGGCCAAAACGCCGCGCCAGCGTAGCCTCGTTGGGCTGCATCACAATTTCTTCTACGACGGCTGAACTTCCGGCTCAGCTGAACGCTGATTGCTCCCGCCGGTCTTCGGGTGGAGCGTTTCCGTCCTGTCTGATGCCAGTTGGGCCGCCGGCTTTGCCGGTGTCGACCTAACCCAAAGACTAGTTCAACCGGCGCCCCACGATCGTAGAAACTCGCCGTCACTGAGATGACTTGACCTACGTTCTGAAAGACGCTTGAGGCGTACGCATCGTCGGTCAAGCTCGTCCAGCCTCAATCAAGCCGTCAGGAGCACACACATGCATCCAAAAGGAGCCACTATCCTTGTCGTTGCAGCGGTGGCCGCAATCGGCGTCTT
>CAZLDA010000244.1:0-423 GCA_964557875.1 uncultured Pseudomonadales bacterium
GCGCGGGGTGCTCAAAAGCTATCCGTTCTACGTGCTGCTGACGTTCGGCATGGTCAACGTCATCGGCGGCTTCTTCGGCGCAATTTCGCAGATCTTCGGCACGCCGGCGCATCCGGTGACGCGGATCATGTTGAACGTCGTGGAAGGAAACTACGTGTTCATCGTCTTCATGATCATCGTCTACTACACCGGCGAACTCGTGCATCGCGAGCGCGAATCCGGCGTTGCCAGATACGTGGACGCGGCGCCGTTTCCCAACGGCGTAATGGTGGCGGCAAAAGTTGCGGCGATGTGGACGATCGTCACGCTGCTGTTGTTCTTCTCGCCGTTCGTGGCGCGCCGCTGGCTGCCGCGCGGGCCGGCGTTCTGGAACGCGAGCGGCTACTTCCTGTGCATCGGTCTCGCGTTCATGCTGCTGGAGAT
>CAZLDA010000244.1:433-6410 GCA_964557875.1 uncultured Pseudomonadales bacterium
TGCTGCTGTTCGTCGTGATGCTGACGTCGATGGTCGTACAGGCCGGCCACGGTTATTTCCACTTCGAAATCGCGAAATATGTGGTGGGCATGTTCGTGGTGCACGGCTGGTTCCTGTACCTCTTCTGCGTGCTCGGCGTGTGCGTTCAGACGATGGTGCCGAACAAGTTCCTCGGCATGCTGGTGTTGATCGTGCTGTTCTTCGCCGTGCAGACGATGAACTCGATCGGTTACGAGCACGTGCTGTACCAGTTCGGCGTGCCTGGCGTACCGCCATCCGACATGAACGGCTGGGGTCACTTCGTGGAGCCGATGGTGACGGTGGGCTTGTACTGGTCGTTGCTGATGCTGCTGGTGGGCGTGGTGGCGCATTTGCTGACGTTGCGCGGCGTGAACGACAGCTGGCGTTCGCAACTGACGATCGCGCGACGCCGGTTCACGACGCCGGTACGGATTGTGGCGGGCGTTACCGTCGTGCTGACGGCCGCACTCGGCGCGTGGATCTACTACAACACCAACGTGCTGAACCGGTATGAAACTGCGGAAGATCGCGACGTGCTGCAGGCCGAGTATGAAAAACGCTACAAGTCCTATCGGACGATGCCTATGCCGGAGGTGGCAGCGCTCGACGCGACGGTGGACATCTATCCGTCGGAACGGCGCGTCGAAAGCCGCGGCGTCGCAGTCGTCCAGAATGTGCTTGCCGAGCCGTTGAGCGAGATTGATCTGAACGTCTCGCGTTTCCTCACGATCAACAGCATCGACGTACCGAACAGCAAAGAGATCGAAGCGGATCGCACGCACGGCTTCCATCGTTTCGCCTTGAACGAACCGTTGGCGCCGGGAGAGAAGCTCGAGCTGCGCTGGGACTTGTCGTGGCGCAATCCCGGCTTCACCAATTCGAAGAGCACGACCCGCGTTGTGGAGAACGGCACGTTCGTGGAAAACCGCGACATCATGCCGACCATCGGGTACGACCCGGGTCTCGAACTCACCGACAACAACAAGCGCCGCAAACACGGCTTGCCTCCGGCAGAGCGGCTGCCCGAATACGACAGCGCGCCGCCGGATGCCGTCAGTCAGTTCGGCGTGCACAACCGCGCTACGTTCCACACGGTGGTGAGCACCAGCGCCGATCAGATCGCGATTGCTCCCGGCTATCTGAAAAGCGATCGCACGGATGGCGACCGGCGATACTTCGTATACGAGATGGATGCGCCTATCTGGCAGTTCGTGTCGTTACAATCGGCGCGTTATGCGGTTGCGAACGACCGGTGGAACGATGTCGCGCTGCAGGTGTTCTATCACCCGCCGCACGATTTCAACGTGGCACGTATGCTCGATGCGTCGAAGAAGTCGTTGGACTATTTCACGCGCGAGTTCTCGCCGTATCAGTACAAGCAGTTCCGCATCCTGGAATTTCCGGCGTATGAAACGTTCGCACAGTCGTTTCCTAACACGATTCCCTATTCCGAGGGGATCGGCTTCATCGCGAACCTGACCGACGTAAAGTACATCGATTACGTGTTCTACGTGACCGCGCACGAGTTGGCGCACCAGTGGTGGGGACACCAGATCGCGGGTCGCCGCGCGCAGGGCATGACGATTCTCGTGGAAACGCTCGCGCAATATTCGGCGCTCATGGTGATGGAGCACGAGTACGGTCCGCAGAAGATGCGGCGCTTCCTGAAATACGAATTGGACAGTTATCTGAAGAATCGCGGCGGTGAATTGATCGAGGAGTTGCCGTTGCGCCTGGTCGAAGACCAGCCGTACGTGCACTACCGGAAGGGCAGCCTCGCGATGTACGCGTTGAAGGATGCGATCGGCGAAGAGGCGGTGAACCGCGCGTTGCGCGCGATTCTCGATCGTTATGCGTTCAAGGCCGCACCGTTCCCGATGTCGGGTGACCTGATCGATGCGTTCAGAGCGGAAGCGCCGGCGGACAAACAGGCGTTCATCACCGCGCTCTTCGACAAGATCACGCTGTGGGATCTCAGCGTTGGCGACGTGCAGGTGCAACCGACGGACGACGGTAAGTACCGCGTCACTATGACGGTTGCGACGAAGCAGTTCGAAGCGGATGGCGGTGGACGTGAAACCGAGGTGCCGCTCGATGTGTGGCTCGACGTTGCCGTGTTCGGTGAGGCATCCGCCGATCTCGGCGAGTCCGATCTGCCGACGCCGCTCGTCATCGAGAAGCGTCGTTTCGATAGCGCAACGTCCACGCTCGAGTTCGTCGTGGATGAAAAACCCGCGCGCGTAGGCATCGATCCGTACAACAAGATCATCGACCGCAATCCGGACGACAATCTGAAACGCATCGGCGACTGACCCTCAGTCTCTTGTAGGAAGCAATCAACCGCGCTCCAGGGCCCACAGCGTGATCGGGAGCGGCTTTCGAATGAACACGCCGCCGCCGATGCTCTGAAAATTGCGGTCTAGCTGTTTCCGATACCACTTTGCCGGCCGCAGGAAAACGTCGGGATCGGTGCGCGCGCGGTCGCAGTGATCCCAGTCTTCCGCAGTGAGCACGCCGAGATACAGCGCACCGCGGCACAGCGTCGCGAGGTTCTCGATAGCCGCGCGGCACGCCTTGTCGTCGAGCGACGGCAGCACGTCGTGGCACACCACCAGATCGAACGGTGTGCGCGCAACGAAGTCGACAACCGATCCGCGCGTCCAGCCGTTTCGGCTGCACAGATGCTCGCTGTACTCGACGCCCGTGCAGCGCGCCTTAGGGAACTCGTTCTGCAGCGACTGCAGCATCCAGCCGAGTCCGCAGCCGATGTCGAGTACGCGCCGCACCGGAATCTCGATGTGGCGTAGAAGGGACGCAACGAATGCGGCTTGCCGTCGCACCGCCTGCGGCGTGGTAGCCCGCGTGCCGGGATTGCGGTAGTAGCGGTCGTAGTATTTCGCGTCGAAGCTCGGTTCGACTGAACGTTTCGTCGTCACGGTGGTGCTTTCCTTTGCGCGCAATTCGATCGGCGCCGAAAACAGTCAGGCTTGTCTGAAATTTCCGGCGTCTGTAATGTGCTGTGCGGTCTAATGAAGTGATTCGGGAGGAGATTATGCCCAAGCCGTTCCGGTTCGGCGTTCAGTCGTTCAACTCGACCTCGGGAAAAGCGTGGGGCGAAACCGCGCGCAAAGTAGAAGCGCTCGGATTTTCGACGTTGCATCTCGCCGATCACCTGCTTGGCCCCGGACCTGCACTCGCCAAAACGAATCATCCGGTGCAGAACCTCGCCGCCGTGCCGGCCATGGCGCACGCCGCTGCTGTCACGAGCACGTTGAACATCGGTTGTCGCGTGTTCTGCATCGATTACCGGCTGCCGATCGTGCTGATCAAGGAAGCGATGACGCTGGATCTGCTGTCGAACGGTCGTCTCGAGCTCGGCCTCGGCGCCGGATGGCTCGAAGAGGAGTATCACGCCACCGGCATCGAGTTCGATCCGCCGGGCGAACGCATCAGCCGGCTCGAAGACGTCATCGAGGGTCTGCGTGCGTTCGCGGCTGAGGGCATGGTCAACGTCGCCAACGACACGATCCAGTGGCGCGACTTCGAAGGATTGCCGAAGCCGGCGAAGCGCCCGCATCCGCCGTTGATGATCGGCGGCGGTAGCCCGCGCATCCTGCGTATCGCAGGACGCGAAGCGGACATCGTCAGCCTCAACTTCAACAACCGCAAAGGCGTCATCGGACCCGACGGCGTGCAGTCGTCGTCTGCCGCAGAGACGAAGAAGAAGATCGGCTGGATCCGCGGCGGTGCCGGCGCGCGTTTTAACGAGGTGGAGATCGAAATCGGCGCGTACTTCACGTTCGTGATGGACGATGCGAAGCCGATGGTTTCGATGTTCGCGAAGAACTTCGGCTTCTCGGAAGCCGAGATGCTGCAGCATCCGCACGCGCTGTTCGGCGGTGTCGACACGATCTGCGAAGAGCTGCAGCGGCGTCGCGACGAATACGGGATTTCGTACGTAACCGTGCCTGAAGATGCGATGGCGGGGTTTGCGCCAGTAGTCGCGCGTTTGAGCGGGAAATAGCCGCGCCGATCGACGCGGACCGTTACTCGGAGCTTTCGAGCGGGTCGTTTTCCGGCGCGTCGGGTGAGTCGGAGTCGAGTTCCATCGCGTCGCTCGGTTCCGCGGCTTTTGCCTCCTCGATGGTCGACGCAATGCCGATGTGGAATGCCGCATATCCCGGCAACACCACCTGATTCAGCGCCATGCCGAGTACCCGTCCGGGGTACGGTGCGACCACGGTCGACACCTGACTGGTGACAGGATCGGTAACAGTACCGAGGCGCGCGCCCTGCTCGACGACATCGCCGAGGTGCACGCCGCTCATCAATACGCCGCCTTCGTTCACGCGTACCCAGCGCGATTCGAAATACACGGGCGCAGAAGCCTTCGATTGCAGCGCGCGCGGATACATCGCGAGCGCGCTCATCGCGTGTTGAATCGCCGCTACTCCGTGGCGAACTTCGCGTTCCTGTATGCGCATAGGCTCGCCCGTTTCGAGCGTAATCGTGGGGATGCCCGCATCGGTGGCGGCGCGTCGCAGCGTTCCGACGGCGCCGCGATTGTGCAGGATCACCGTCGAACCGAACCGCCGCGACAGGTCGACCACGTCCAGATTGGTCAGATCGCCGCGCACCTGCGTGAGGTTGGCGCGATGGAACGAGCCGGTGTGGATGTCCACGAGGTAGTTGCACGATCGGATCACGTCTTCGAACAACGAGTGCGCGAGACGCGCCGCTGCACTGCCTTGTTCCTTGCCCGGAAAGTACCGATTGAGATCGCGCCGGTCGGGCAGATAACGCGTGCCGCGACGAAAGCCGTCGAGGTTCACGATGGGCACACCGACAACGGCGCCGCTGAGGTGCGTCGGATCGATTTCGTACAACACGCGTCGCACGATCTCGAGGCCGTTGTGTTCGTCACCATGCAGCACTGCAGTCAGACACAGCGTCGGTCCGGATCGGGTACCGTTGGCCACCAGCACGCCGCGCGGGATCGAGTTGCCGTCGAACGACACGCCCGGCGACCAATAGAGCACGTTGATACTCCCCGGATCGACTGTCTTGCCCAGCAACGACATCGGCTTCTGCTCACCCGCGACGTAACTCACCATGGCGGCCGGTTCGAACGTCAGCGAAAGGGGATCGACGGTGCCGGCCTTGGTCACGATCGCCAGCTGATTCGGCGCATCGGCTGCGTTGGCCATACCCGAGACGAGCGCCACCGCAGCGACGGAGCGGCGTGCCCGGCGGAGGAAACGGCAGATCATGGAAGCGGGAAAGTGCGAATCCAAACTGAAGAACCGAGGACAAGTGCTTGAATCATATACTTGAATCGCATCACAAAACGAGAATTCCTCTGCACTTCGGCGCAGGGAAGCCGGTTCGGAAAGATCCGTTGTCCGCGCGCGGCGAAGCGGATTGAGGCGCGCGACAGCGCCGCGCTATTCTGCGAGGCCAAACGCAAAGGGGGACATCATGGCGGATTTGATTGCCGAATTGCGCGGCGCGCTAGGCGACGACAGCGTGCTGACCGGCGCCGACGTGCACAACCGCGCGTCGGGAATCTGGCGCCGTGAAGGCATTCGCGCAAAGGCGCTGGTACGGCCGCGCGATACCGCCGGCGTGAGCAAAGCGCTCGCGTTGTGTCATACACATGGACAAAGCGTGATCGCGCACGGCGGGCTGACGGGACTCGTCGGCAGTGCGCTGACCGCCCCTGACGACGTCGTCATTTCGCTCGAACGGCTGAACAAGATCGAAGAGATCAACACGGTTGACCGCACCATGACCGTCCAGGCCGGCGTCATTCTGCAGACGGTGCAGGAGCAGGCCGATGCGGCTGGTTTGATGTTCCCCCTGGACCTCGGCGGCCGCGGCACCGCGACCATCGGCGGCAACATCTCGACGAATGCCGGTGGCAACCGCGTGATCCGGTATGGCATGGCGCGCGACA
>CAZLDA010000245.1:0-5501 GCA_964557875.1 uncultured Pseudomonadales bacterium
GAAATGCGCTGTTCCACCATGTCGACGATGTCGGCGCGGCCGCAACCGATCCGGCGACGATCGCAAAGTTCGCCGCGGCACTGACTGCACTCACCCGCGCGCTCGCGTCGGCTACGTGACTGCGGCGATTGGCATCGAGACCGTCGAGCACGACGTACGGCTCTCGCACAGTCATGCCATTACGCCTGCGATCTCAGCGCACCGTTTCGCTCTCGAGCCATTCGACCACGCTACGGAAGGCCGAATCCACGTCATCGCCTGCTTCGATCGCTTTGTGGAAGATCTCGAGCTGAACATCCGCGCTGGTGCCGCGGTGGGTTATCGAGGTAGCGGCGCGAACCGCGCGAAGGCAGCCGAGCGCGTCTGCATCTTCCTCGACGAGTTCCACCAACTCTTCGACGCATTGCCGGATGGGCACCAGACAGCCGCGTCGCCAATCGAGCAGCGTGGCGCCGAGGCCAAAACGTTGTGCTCGCCAACGGTTTTCATCCACGAATAGTCTTCGGTAGCCGCGGTAGTCGAGATTGATTTCCGGATGTCGGTGCAGACAACGCATCAAGCTCTGGCACAACGCGACGATCGATATCACGTCGTCGAGCCGCGTGCAGCAATCGAAGATGCGAAGCTCGATCGTCGGGAATCGTGCGGAGGGCCGGATCAACCACCAGATCATGCTCGCGTCTGGAATGACTTCGGTTTTGACGAGCTTGTCGACGAAGTCGTCGTATTCATCCCAACACGAGAAGACGTCGGGAAGACCGCCTCGCGGCCACTCTCCGGCGACCGCGAGCCGATAACACTTGAGTCCCGTGTCCTCGCCACGCCAGAACGGCGAGGAGGTACTCAGCGCGAGAAGCACCGGTAGAAAGGGGGCGATTCGATTCATCAAGTCGATTCGCGCCGCGTCATTCGGGATGCCGATGTGAACGTGCATGCCACTGAACATTCCGCGTAAACCCACGCGTTGAAGATCTGCTACGACACGGTCGTAGCGCGCACGCGGGGTCGAGAGCATTTCGTTCCACCCGGTGAACGGATGCGTGGACACCGCCAGCGGCGCGACGTTGGATCCTCGCGCCGCGGCCGCTATGGAGCGGCGCAAATGCAGAAGGTCCGCATGCGCGTCGGCAACGGTGGAGTGCTTGCGTGTCGCGACTTCGATTTGCGAACGCATCATTTCCAGCGTGACCTGCGGCCCCAGTGTGCGTCGTGCGGAAGCAAAGATCTCGGCAGGTGGATCCGCAACGAGTGCCTTCGAGTCGCGATCGACGAGGAGATACTCCTCTTCGACGCCGATCGTAAACCAGTCCTGAGTAGCCATGGGTCAGTCGGTTGCGGGATTCGGCAGCGCGATCACATCAGATACCTTTCCGTTCCTGAAGGCGTGCATATTCGACGCAGACGCGATCGACGCGACACTCCGGTATGTCCCAACACAGCGTAGGGAGGCGCTTACTCATCGGATCGACAACTACGTTGAGGGGCATGGGGCGAGACGCTCAGCAGGCACAATCTCAGTCGAAAGAGAGGATTCGTACAGACGCTGATATCACGATGCGCGAAGGTGGCCTGGTGAAGTTCGCACAGCGATCGATCCATGACGGCAGCCGGTGAGTCGGGCGTATGGGCCATTGTTCAAAGTACGCTGGCGCGCGAGTTCTCGGGTGCGACGGACGTCGAGCGCTGGACGGAGATGCTGGTGCGACTGTCCATCGCACTGTTTCTGGCGGGGTTACTCGGGTACGACCGTGAGCGGAAACGGCGTCCGGCCGGCTTGCGGACGCACATGATGGTCGGACTGGGTGCTGCGACGTTAGCTCTGATCCCGGAACAACTCGGCTTCTCAGATGAAGCCATTGCCCGCGTCATCGAGGGAGTCATCGCGGGGATAGGGTTCCTTGGCGCGGGTGCGATCATCAGAGTCGAGAGTCCTGAGCAGGTTCGAGGCCTCACTACGGCGGGCAGCATTTGGGCGACTGCGGCCGTCGGCGTCGCGGCGGGACTCGGTCAGGAGATCACCGCGCTGGTGACCACCGCGTTCGCGTTCCTGATCCTGTCGTGGATCTCCCGCATCGAGAGGCACCTTGGTTCGGACTCGAATGACGTGAAAGACGGCCAGGTGATCATTGACTCCGACAACAGATCCGTAGCGGGAAACAGAGACCAATAGTCCTTCGTTTTTCGTTTCTTACGTGCCCCTTTCCACAACGCGGGCGGAACTTCACGTCGGTACAGGTTGAACAGCTCCGTCATGCTTCGTCGAACCGTGGGCGCAGCGGTCCATGGGCAAGCGCTCCGAGAACCGATCCTGTTGACGAGAATTCGTGCTCGGTACGAAAGTGCGTCGCGTGGCCACATCGAAGCTCGCAGCGGGCGTCGTGATCGTGCACGAGTCCGAACTCGGGCCGAGGTTTCTGCTGCTGCGCGCATATCGCAATTGGGATTTGCCGAAAGGTCTCGTCGAACCGGGTGAGCAACCGTTCGATGCCGCGTGTCGCGAGGTGGAGGAGGAGACGGGCATCACGGATCTCGACTTCGCATGGGGGAACGACTTCATCGAGACGGCGCCGTATGGCGGAAACAAGGTGGCGCGGTTTTATTTGGCGCGGACATCTAGCGATCGCGTCGTGCTGTCGATCAATCCGGTTCTTGGACGTGCGGAGCATCATGAGTACCGCTGGATGCCACTCGACGACGCGCACGCGCTGGTCGTGCCGCGCCTGCAGAGCGTATTGAAATGGGCCGCAGCCAGGATGGTTCGTTAGCAGCTTGCCTCGCCATCGCAAGTTAGCCGTGGCGATTGCCGGGATCGCCCGACCCAGGCAACGCTTCCCACTGGCGTGCGGTACCTCCAATCGAGCGTCTCTGCATCAGGAGATACGCAGCGGGCAATACCACCATAGAGAGCAACGGCGCCGTGATCATCCCTCCGACCATCGGGGCCGCGATGCGCTGCATCACTTCGCTGCCGGTGCCCTCACCGAAGAACAGCGGCAACAGCCCCGCGATGATCACCGCCACGGTCATTGCTTTCGGTCGAACCCGCTGCACCGCGCCTTCTGCAACGGCGGCGCGCAGGTCATCGACCGTGTTGAGTGCGCCATTCTCCCGCCGTTGGCGAACGGCCTGGTCGAGGTAGATCAGCATCACCACGCTGAACTCTGCCGCGACGCCCGCTAGGGCGATGAAGCCCACGCCGGTGGCCACCGAAACGTGGTGACCGAGCAGATAGACGAACCAGAATCCGCCGATCAGCGCGAACGGCAGCGTTGCCATCATCAATGCGGCTTCGGCGGCGGAGCGGAACGTCAGATACAGCAGCACGAAAATGATCGCGAGCGTGAACGGCACAACGATCTGCAGACGCGCGCTGGCGCGCTCGAGGTATTCGAACTGGCCGGACCACGTCACCGAATATCCCGCGGGAATGGCAACCTGATCTGCGACGACGCGCTTCGCCTCGGACACGTATCCACCGAGATCGCGGCCGCGGATGTCGACGTATACCCAACCGTTAGGGCGTGCGTTCTCACTCCTGATCAGCGGCGGACCGTCGGTGATCTCGACGCTGGCAATCGTGCCGAGCGTGAGCGTTTCGCCGCGTACCGACACGATCGGGAGCGCGCGAAGTTCGTCGACCGAGTCGCGCAGTTCGCGCGGATAACGCACGTTGATCGGGAAGCGTTGCAGTCCGTCCACTACTTCACCCACGTTCTCACCGCCGATTGCCGCACTGACGATGCGCTGCGCGTCGGCAATCGACAGACCATGACGCGCAAGCCGCGCCCGGTCCGGCACGATCTCTATGTAGCGGCCGCCCGAAACCCGTTCGGCGAACGCCGATGCGGTGCCCGGCACGGTTCGTACGGCGGCCTCGATGTCGCGTCCCACGCTTTCGATCACGGTGAGATCGGGCCCGGCCACTTTGATACCGACCGGCGATTTGATGCCGGTGGCGAGCATGTCGATGCGATTGCGGATCGGCTGCACCCACACGTTCGCCATGCCGGGAATCTGCAGCGCCGCGTCCATCTGTTCGATGAGAGCCTCGGTCGTCAGTCCCGCACGCCATTGCGATTTGGGCTTCAGCATCAGCGTCGTTTCCATCATCTCGAGCGGCGCCGGATCGGTAGCGGTTTCGGCGCGGCCCATCTTGCCGAACACGCGTTCCACTTCAGGGAACGTCTTCAGAATGCGATCGGTGCGTTGCAGGATCTCGGATGCCTTCCCAACAGCGAGACCCGGCAGCGCCGTGGGCATGTACAGCAGGTCGCCTTCGTCGAGCGGCGGCATGAACTCGCTGCCGAGGCGACTCGCGGGCCATACGGTTATGGCCACAGCGACACCCGCCAGCAGCAGCGTCACCACCGGGCGCGCGAGCACCGTGGCGATCACGGGTCGATACATACGAATCATCAGGCGATTCAGCGGATTGGCGGATTCGTCGGCCACACGTCCACGGATGAACGCGATCATCAACACCGGAATCAGCGTGACGCTCAAACCCGCCGCCGCCGCCATTGCGTAGGTTTTCGTGTAAGCGAGTGGTGCGAACAGCCGACCTTCCTGTGCCTGCAGCGTGAACACCGGCACGAACGACAGCGTCACGATGAGCAGGCTGAAGAACAGCGCGGGACCAACTTCCACCGCCGCCTGCGTGATCAGTTCGACGCGTTGTGCGGGTGCCGGATCGAAGCCCTCGTGCGCGTGCCGCCACGCTTCCAGCTTCTTGTGCGCGTTTTCGATCATCACCACGCCGGCGTCCACCATCGCGCCGATCGCAATCGCGATGCCGCCCAGCGACATGATGTTGGCGTTGAGACCCTGTGCCTGCATCACCGCGAAGGCCGCCAACACCCCCACCGGAAGCGTAATGATCGCAACCAGGGCAGAGCGCAGGTGCCACAGGAACAACGTGCACACCAGGATGACCACGACGAACTCTTCGATCAGCTTCTCAGACAGATTCGTAATGGCGCGATCGATCAGTGAAGACCGATCGTATGTCGTCACCACCTCGACGCCTGCCGGCAAGCCGGCCTGCAATGCCTGCAGCTTCGTCTTCACAGCCGCTATTGCGGCGCGTGCGTTTGCACCCGAACGCAGCACGATGACGCCCCCAACCACTTCGCCTTCGCCGTCGAGGTCGGCCACGCCGCGACGGATTTCCGGCCCGAGTTGTACCGTGGCGACATCGCCGAGTGTTATCGCAGCGCCGTCGGAACCGACACCTACGCCGATGGCGCGGAAGTCGTCGAGCGAATGCAGGTAGCCTCTTGCGCGCACCATGTATTCGGCCTCTGCCAGCTCGACCACCGAGCCGCCGGTCTCGGCGTTCGCTGTGCGCACCGCGTCGATGACGGTTTCCAACGGAATGGAGAAGGCGCGCAGGCGTCCGGGATCGACGACGATCTGATACTGCCGGTTGAAGCCGCCGATGGTGGCCACTTCCGCAACGTTCGGCACGGTCTTCAACTCGAACTTCAGGAACCAGTCCTGGA
>CAZLDA010000245.1:5511-6367 GCA_964557875.1 uncultured Pseudomonadales bacterium
CGCGCGCAGTTCGCTGATGTCGTGTTTGCCGCTGCGATCGATCAATGCGTATTCGTAAACCCAGCCGACGCCGGTGGCGTCCGGTCCGAGTGCAGCCGTGGCGCCTTCCGGAAGTCGGGCCTGCACCTGCGACAGATACTCGAGCACCCGCGAACGCGCCCAGTAAACGTCGGTGCCGTCGTCGAACAGGACGTATACGAACGATTCGCCGAACAACGAATAACCGCGCACGGTCTTTGCGTGCGGTACCGAAAGCAGGGCGGTGGTCAGCGGGTAGGTGACCTGATCCTCGACCACCTGCGGCGCCTGGCCCGGAAACGTGGTGCGTACGATCACCTGGACGTCGGAGAGATCCGGAATCGCGTCGACCGGTGTGCGCGACGCAGCGACCAGTCCCCACGCAACGAGAATGCCGGTTGCGAGCAATACCAGCAGCCGGTTCGCTACGGACCAGCGTATGACCGCGGCGATCATGGCGTGCCACCGTGGCCTTGATGGCCTTCGTGCGTGCCGTCGCCTTCCTGCGTGCTGTTGCCGTCCTGCATACGGTTGTAGGCGCCGCGCAGGCTCGCTTCCGAATCGATCAGGAATTGGCCTGACGTGACTACGATGTCGCCTTCGTCGAGCCCCGACACGATGACCGTTCTGCCGTCGCGCTCGTCACCCACCACGACCTCTGCAGAGCGATATGCGCCTCGCTCGGCAGCGACGATCACCACGTCGCGGTGCCCCGTGCGGATCACCGCTTCGCTCGGCACCAGCAACACGCCGTCTTGCGAGCGCGCGGACAACGACACGTCGACGAACATGCCGGGATGCAGCGTGTCGTTGGGGTTCTCGAGCACCACCCGCGCGC
>CAZLDA010000246.1:0-6364 GCA_964557875.1 uncultured Pseudomonadales bacterium
GCCGTTACCCGGCGCAACCGATCTGAAGCCCGGCTCAGCAACACTGCCGTTCTTCGGCGTGAAGCCGGCAATCGTCGACGACAAAGGCAACGTGATCGAGACGACCGAAGCGGTCGGCAATCTCGTGCTCACCACGTCGTGGCCAGGACAGATCCGCACCGTGTACGGCGATCACCAACGTGTCATCGACACCTACTACCGTACGTACAAAGGTGTGTACTTCACGGGCGACGGAGCTCGACGCGACGCCGATGGCTACTACTGGATCACCGGACGTGTCGACGATGTGATGAACGTGTCGGGACATCGCATGGGAACCGCCGAAGTCGAGAGCGCGCTCGTGTTGCATAGCGCCGTTGCCGAAGCAGCGGTCGTAGGATTTCCGCATTCGATCAAAGGCGAAGGCATCTACGCATACGTCACGTTGATGAGCAGCGCCAAACCGAGCGATGAGCTGAAGCACGAACTATCGGAACTCGTGCGCAAAGAAATCGGCGCGATTGCGAAACCGGACGTCATTCAATGGGCGCCGGGCTTGCCGAAGACACGTTCCGGCAAAATCATGCGGCGCATTCTGCGCAAGATCGCCGCGAACGAACTCGAGAATCTCGGCGATACGACGACGCTGGCGGATCCCGCCGTGGTCGACGACCTCGTCAAGAATCGGCAGAAGCAATAGACAACGCGGCCCGGCGCTGCTGGAGAAATCGCCGGACCGCAGCGTCCCGCTCCAATCCGATTGCGATGTCGTACGCATGCTGCGCATCGGCGCGCTCGCCAACGTTCGCCAATAGCTCGGCGCGCGCAGCCCAATGCGGTTGATATTCGACGAGCCGACGATCGCACGCTGCCGCGTCCAACGCTGCAAGCGCCGCATTCGGCCCCTGTACTTGCGACAGCGCAAGCGCGCGGTTGATCTCGACCACGGGCGATGGCGACAGCGCCAGCAGCGCATCGTAGAGCTCGACCACCTCGCGCCAGTTCGCTTTGCCACTACGACGTCGATATACGTGCGCCGACTGCAGCGCGCCTTCGATCTGATATCTGCCAATCCTGTTGTGCGTGCTTGCCCGCAACAGCAGCGACTCCGCTTCATCGATCATGCGCGCGTCCCACGACGCCGGATCCTGATCGGCAAGCGGCACGTAGTCGCCAGCGGCGTTCCGGCGCGCCGTACGACGCGCTTCGGCATGCAGCATCAATGCAAGCAATCCGAGCACATCCGGTTCGTTCGGCAGCAGGTCGTCGATGACTCGACACAGAAAGATCGCTTCGTCGGCCAGTTCACGGCGTGCGACATCGGCTCCAACAGGGTCGCTCCATCCCTCCGCAAAGGCCGCATACACCGCATCCAGTACCGCTTCGAGGCGCTCCGGCAATTCGGCGCGACGGGGGATGCGAAACGGAATCTTTGCTTGCCTGATCTTGTGCTTTGCCCGCACCAATCGTTGCCCCATTGCAGCCGGCGACATCAGAAATGCAGACGCAATCGTCGCGGCATCGAGACCAAGCACCACCTGCAGAATCAACGGCGCATGAATGGTTGCGTCGATCTCCGGATGAGCGCACGCGAAGATCAGCGCAAGGCGTTGATCAGGGAACGGCGCCTCGAGGAAATCGGTAGTCTCCAGTTCGTCGGCAAGTAGCTGCAACTCGGCCGCCGCCCTCTCTCCGTTGCGACGACGGCGCGCGACGTCGATCAACTTGCGCCTCGCGACCGTCAACAACCACGCTTCCGGATTCGCCGGACAACCCTTCACGGGCCAATCCGCCAACGCCGATGCAAACGCCTCTGACAACGCGTCTTCGGCGCCCGCCACGTCGCGCGTTCGTATCGCGAGCAGCGCTACCAGCTTGCCGTAGCTGCGGCGCGCCACCGCATCCGCTGTCGCGCGCACTCGAGCATCGTCGTCGGGGACGGTCACGGCTGTTTCAGTTCGTTCTGACCGGACGTACTTCGACCGCACCATGACCCGCGCCGGGACACCGCGCCGCCCATGCGATCGCTGCGTCGAGATCCGGTGCTTCGATGAGGTAGTAACCGCCGAGCTGCTCTTTCGTATCGGTGAACGGGCCGTCCAGCACCTGCGACTTACCGTTCGCCACGCGGACGATCGCCGCATCCGTGCTCGGCATCAGCCGATTCGAACCCACCAACGCGCCGGCTTTCCTCAGCGCGTCCGTGTACGCCATGTATGCGCCAATGGCCAATTGTTGCTCGGCCGGCTTCAGCGCGAAGAAGCCGGAATCATCTGAATGAATCAGCAGCAGGTATTGCATGACGCGATCTCCGTCGTGAATGGCGGGCACTATGCGCCGCCATGACAATGACGCTCAATCGCGCGCCCTTTTGACAAGAAGCGACCGGCAAAAAAAACCGCCGGGCCCCTTCGGGCACGGCGGTCGATTGGTCTGAAAGAGACCGGTTAGCCGGCAGCGCCTGCCTGCTTCGGCACTTCCTTCATGCTGAGCTTGACGCGGCCGCGCTGGTCTACGTCGAGAACCACCACGTCTACTTCCTGACCTTCCTTCAGATAGTCGGTCACCTTCTCGACTCGCTCATCGGCGATTTGCGAGATGTGCACCAGACCGTCCTTACCAGGCAGGATGTTGATGAATGCTCCGAAATCGACGATGCGCTCGACACGACCGCGGTACACCTTGCCGATTTCCGCATCGGATGCGATCTCCATCACGCGATTGACCGCTGCGTCCTTCGCTGCCGCATCGGCCGCGTATATTCGGACACTGCCGTCGTCGTCGATGTCGATCTGCGCGCCCGTCTGTTCGACGATTCCGCGGATCGTCGCACCACCTTTACCGATGATGTCGCGGATCTTCTCCGGATTGACCTTGAGCACGATCATCTGCGGCGCGTTGGTCGAGATCGTCGCACGCGATTGCGACAGCACCTTGTTCATCTCGCCGAGAATGTGCAGGCGCGCTTCGGCTGCCTGTTCGAGCGCTGCCTCCATGATCTCTTCGGTGACGCCTTCGATCTTGATATCCATCTGCAGCGCCGTAACGCCGCGGCTGGTGCCGGCCACTTTGAAGTCCATGTCGCCGAGGTGATCTTCATCACCGAGGATGTCAGTCAGCACCGCGTAGCGGTTGCCTTCCTTCACCAGACCCATCGCCACACCGGCAACCGGCGCCTTCAAGGGGACGCCTGCATCCATCAGCGACAGCGATGCACCG
This sequence comes from uncultured Pseudomonadales bacterium, assembly GCA_964557875.1. Lineage (GTDB taxonomy): Bacteria > Pseudomonadota > Gammaproteobacteria > Pseudomonadales > Azotimanducaceae > DATJGR01. The sequence continues at coordinate 3,199 of CAZLDA010000246.1, forward strand.
CACACGCTCGCCATCGAACTAGAACCGTTCGATTCGGTGATTTCGGAAACCACACGCAGCGTATACGGGAACGAATCGGCCGGCGGCAACACTGCAGCGACACCACGACGCGCCAGACGGCCGTGACCGATATCGCGACGTTTCGGGCCGCCGCGCATACCGGCTTCACCGGTGGAGTACGGCGGGAAGTTGTAGTGCAGCATGAAGCCGTCTTTGTAGGTGCCTTCCAGCGCATCAATGATCGCCGCGTCTCGCAGCGTACCTAGCGTCGCAACGACAATCGCCTGCGTTTCACCGCGGGTGAACAGCGCAGAGCCATGAGCTTTCGGCAGGATGCCGACTTCGATCGAGATCGGACGAACCTTGCGCAGGTCGCGGCCGTCGATTCGCGGCTCGCCGTTCAAGACGCGTTGACGGACGATCTGCTTCTCGAGCTTGCCGAAGAAGCTGTCGACATCGCCTGCACTGAACTGCGGTGCATCGCCACCTGCGAGCGTCTCGATTGCGCGGTTGCGCAACGCCCCGACCTTCGCCTGACGCTCCTGCTTGTCCGTCGTCCGATAGGCCGCACCGAGATCGGTCTTCACCAACTCGCTCACCGCGGTTACCAACGCGTCGTTCTGCGCAACGACCGGAACTTCCCAACGAGGCTTTCCGGCCTCGGCAGCGAGTTCTTTGATCGTTTTGATCGCAATCTGCATCGCGTCGTGGCCGAACAGCACTCCGCCGAGCATCTGGTCTTCCGTCAGCTCCTGCGCTTCCGATTCGACCATCAGCACTGCGGACTCGGTTCCCGCAACGACCATGTTCAGTCGCGAGTCCTTCAATGCGGCGTAGCCGGGGTTCAACAGATATGCGCCGTCTTTGTAGCCGACGCGCGCTGCGGCGATCGGTCCATTGAACGGCAGTCCCGACACGGCGAGCGCGGCAGATGTGCCGATCATCGACGGAATGTCCGGGTCCATGTCTTTGTCGGCCGACATCACCGTACAGATGACCTCGACTTCGTTCTTGAACCCTTTCGGGAACAAGGGACGAATCGGGCGATCGATCAAACGGCTCGTCAACGTTTCTTTCTCGGACGGACGACCTTCACGACGGAAGAAACCGCCAGGGATCTTGCCCGCGGCATAGGTTTTTTCCTGGTAGTTCACCGTCAACGGAAAGAAGTCGATACCGGGACGGGTGGTTTTCAATCCGACCACGGTGCACAGCACGACGGTTTCGCCCATCGAAACGAGCACCGCACCGGTGGCTTGACGGGCAAGACGCCCGGTTTCCAGGATCACGCGGTGATCGCCGTACTGGAATTCCTTTGTTACACGACTCAAGTTTATTTCCTCCTATTGCACCGGGTTATCGTCGCAGGCCCAGCCGTTCGATCAGGGTTGCATAGCGGGCGGAATCCTTCTCCCGAAGGTAGTCCAACAACTTGCGCCGCTGATTCACCATGCGGATCAAACCGCGCCGCGAATGGTGATCCTTCTGATTGGAACGGAAATGCTCCTGCAGCGAGTTGATGTTCGCCGTGAGGAGCGCGACCTGGACCTCAGGGGACCCGGTGTCGTTTGCTGACAATTGATACTCTTCTACTACTTTCGCTTTTACTTGCGCACTCAGTGCCATTTCCAACGTTCTCCGAATATGCCTTGTGAATTAACGCGGAGTTCTCTCCGCAACCTGTCCCGGCTACAACCACGCATATCTGCAGTCGTTCCGGTCAATCTCAGTGGGCAACCACCAGCCGTCGCGGCGCAACGCGCCCGTCGTCCAGTATTTCGCCCACCCCAATGAACATCTGCTTCGAGCTGTCGGTGGACTGCTCGACGAGCTGCACGCGGCCGGATGTCGGTGCGTGCGGCACGATCACCGGCTGACCCTGGCGGATGTAGAACGCCGTCGCATCGTTCAGCGACACCACGGGCCAGTCGCGCACTGCACTCTCTACGGGTAGCAGCAGCGCATCCAATGCTTCGAAGCCACCTTCGTCGCGAACCCGCTCGAGTTCCGCGAAGGTCAACATTTCCGCCTCATCATAGGGACCGGCCTGCCGGCGGCGCAAGGCGCACACGTGGGCACCGCATCCCAGCGCTTCGCCGATTTCCTCCGCGATGGTGCGTACATACGTCCCTTTACTACAGTGGATCTCGAGCTCGAACTCGTCACCTTCGAACGCTACGAGCTCGTTGCTGTAGATCATCACTCGACGCGACTTGCGCTCCACTTCGATGCCGCGCCGCGCCAGCTTGTACAACGGCTGACCCTGATGCTTGATCGCCGAGAACATCGATGGCACCTGATCGATCTCGCCACGAAAGTGCCCCAGCACCTTCTCTACGGCAGCCGCATCTACGTCGACCACCGGACAGGTTTCGAGCACCTGACCATCAGCATCGCCGCTGTCCGTTCGTACGCCGAGCTTGATGCGCGCCCAGTACTTCTTGTCCGAATCGAGCAGGAACTGTGAGAACTTCGTCGCTTCGCCGAAACACAATGGCAGCACTCCGGTTGCAAGCGGATCGAGGCTGCCGGTGTGGCCCACCTTCTGCGCACGGTACAACTGTTTCGCACGCTGAACGGCGTCGTTGGAACTCGCGCCGCCCGGCTTATCGACTACGATCATGCCGTTCACGTCGCGCCCGCGTTGACGGCGCACCATCAGTCACCATCCCCGCGCCGCCTTTGCGAGTCTTCGTCGGCCGCCACCGCGTTACGAATCAACGTTTCGATTCGCGCGCCTTCTACGATGAGATCGTCGTAGTGAAAGCGCAGCTTCGGCGTAGTGCGCATCGTGTTGTCGCGCGCCACCGCCGATCGCAGAAACCCGGCCGCGTGCTCGAGCACAGTGATGAGTTCCTTCTTCGCCTTCGCGTCGTCGCAACCGAGCGCCGATACAAAGATGTCTGCATATGCGTAATCGCGAGTGACTCGGACGTCGTTCACACTGACCATGCCGACCCGCGGATCGCGCATCTCCGCGCGGATGATGTCCGCCAGCCGTTCTCGCAGATGGTCGGCAACCCGGGGGCCACGGCCCTGTTCCTTTATCAACCGTCCCTTTATCGAGGGTTCCTTCATCGACGTCTGTCGCAGCGTCAAAGCGCCCGCGCAATTTCCTTCGTATCGAACACTTCGATCTTGTCGCCGACTTTGACGTCGTAGTTGC
>CAZLDA010000247.1:0-6364 GCA_964557875.1 uncultured Pseudomonadales bacterium
TGACCTCGGTCTTCGATTGCCGCATGATCAACGTGTTCCAGACGCTGCACGGGCAGCTTTGAGCACCGACCGTAACGGTAACCCCCGCTCCAGGTGTCTCGATGTTGCCGCTGTCGTCGACTGCTCGAGTCTTGAGTGTGACTGTCCCGAGCGAGGTGGGCGTCCAGCTATAGGTCCAACTTGCTCGACCGTTCGCGGGGCGCCATGTGGCCCCCCCGTCGACAGACACTTCTACCGCACCGATCACCCCGCCTCCGGCGTCCGTAGCTGTACCAGAGATCGTCACGAGCGTACCTTGCTGCACGTTGGAGCCGCTCGTCGGAGAAGTGAATACTGAGTTCGGTGCCGTACTGTCGGTCGAAGCAGACGCTGGAACCAAACTGGATTGAAGTGTCGCGGGCTGTGCTCCCATGTCCGCGAACAAATTGACAGTCGCCTGCTGCATGCGCACATCCGTCGGTGTACCGGATCGATCGTGTGTGGCGTCGAGACCCCAAGTCCACTGGACTGTGCCCGCGCCGAACACCAGTGCGCCACTGCTGTGTTTGTACAGCGTGAGGTTATGAGTTGCAGTGCCCGACGCATAGTTGGACCCGAAGTCTTGCAGGACCGGGGCACTCGCCACAGTCGTCGTCGACATCCGAATCAGACCTGCAGGTCGGAAACCGTTGTCCGCATCCACATCCCACTCGTACCCCAGCGTTCCAATGGGCAAAGCCGCCGTAGTACCAGCCGCCAGACTCGCGATGCTGGTGTTGCGCCAGAATCGCATCTTGCCGTCAGCAGCAGGCACCGTTATCGCGTCATTGCGCGGACCATTGACCATGAAGATTGTGCCTGTCAACGCATTCTCGGGTCGTCCACCGTCGGCCGGCGGGCTAAAGCGCGGGTCGCGCCAGGTCCCTGTCCAGGTTGGCGGATCCTGCGGATCGATCACGGCATTGGCATGCGTTTCCTTGTAGGTAACGAGTGTGCGGTGGGCGGTTCCCGTCCCATCAATGCTGGCTTCCCAACGAGTCTTCCAGAAAACCTCGTTGCCGCTGAAGAAGGCGAGGTGCACGCCCGCATTACGCGCTGCCTCTACGTTGGTACGCTGGCCACCGGACCAGTACTCGTCGTGACCCACTGACAGGAATACTTTGTGGTTACGGATCAGTGTGCCGAGTCGTTCGCTATCGACTCCCGTGAAGTAGCTTACGTTGTAGCCGTTTGCCTCAAGCCAACGCACCATCGGGTACTCGGCGTTGAAGACCCAGTCTTGCCCGTTGTCAACCACGCGGGTGTTAAACGGGCGGTTGTAGCTAACCTTGTAGGCTCGGCCCGCGGGCGACCCGGTGTAGAGACTGTTGCCACCATAGTTGTTGTATGCCTGCCAGGTCGTGTCGGAAGTCTGGAACAGGAAGTCCGACGTGCTGGCGTCATCGCGCACGATAAACGCGATGTGACTCGCACCGCCAGTATCGGCTCGTACCACCTTGGCGAAATAGATTCCGGAAGTGGCGGTCGCGGGTACAGCCCAAGATCCAGACACCGCCCAATTGCCGCAATCGATAAGTCCCGTTGCCGCCTGGGTGAGGCAACTCGGCTGATTCTGCGGAAGCGTCGCTGAGGGAAGAACCGTCGCGATCTTGCGCGCGCCGAGGCCGTTGTAGTAGCCCATGCGGTAGATGTCGAAACGGTAGTTCGACGCGTTCGTGTCCACTTTGAAGAACACCGTGCTACCGCGATTGACACTAATGTCGGTAGCGAAGCCCTGAATGCTTGCATCGCCCGCCCCGGTAATGTCCCACTCACTGGAGGGATTGCCCGTCAAGCAATTCTCGGCGACGATGGGATTGGGGGAGGAACTACACGGATTCAACCCCGTCGTGAAGGTCCAGCTGCCATTCGCTGCGAGCGCATTGCCTGCCGCATCCTTCACTCGCGGATCGGTCGACCCACCCCTAATCGTCGCGGTGTACGTCGCAGGAGCGAGAAGCGCACTAGTCGGCGTCAAGGTTGCCGTAAGGCTGGCGGCACTGTAGGTCACACTAGCCGGAACGATTGCGTTGGATGCATCCCGCAATTCGAATGTGCTTCCGTTTATTGTGCTTGCGGTCATCGACTCGCTGAAAGTCGCGGTAACCGCAGTGGTTGCGAGAACTCCCGTCGCGCCGTTCGCCGGAGAGGTACCAATAACGGTTGGGGGAGTCGTGTCCGCCCCGCCGGTGACGAAGACCACATCCACCCAGTAGTTCGATGCTTGATAGGTCGAGCTGGGAAAAGTGCTGGCCCCGCTGTACGCATAGACGCCGTTCCCTCCGCTCACCCCGTCCTGCAATAGGTGCACTGGTCCGTTGTCGACCCCGGAATTCGCGAAGAACAGATTGTCGCCTGCGTAGTTGCCGTTCGGCGCGAAGTACGAGGCGACGTAGACAGTATTGGCGGTGATGGCCACAGGTGTCGCGAAACTCACTTGTTGCCAGCCCGTAGTGGTCTCGTTAGCGAACGTGGCCGTGGCGAGCTGTTGACCGGTCGTAGTCCATAAATTGCCGATATGAGTACCCGTGTTACCAGTCCCCTTATAGAATCGGATACCGGTGATAAACCCACTTATGTCAGTCCTAAACTTGACGCCCAGTTCAACCGGATTGGGATCTGCAACAGACGGGTTGGCAGGCAATGTTGAGCTACCCCAGCCACTGCAGGGGCAAGATGGCCCGGAGCCGGTGGTGAAGGACCATGCGACGTTTGTCGCAAGCGCGTTCCCGGCTAGATCTTTGATTCGCGGATCGGCCGCTCCGCCCTTTACCGTCGCGGTGTACGTCGTTGCCGATGCAAGCGCATTGCTTGGCGTTAGTGTCGCCGTCAAAGTCGCGGCGTTGTAGCTGACGGTCGCCGAAACGAGCGCATTTCCGGGGTCTCGCAATTCAAACGTACTTGTTCCAATCGTGGTTGGGTCGACGGCCTCGCTAAAGGTTGCAGCAACGCTCGTTGCAACCGACACTCCTGTCGCGCCTCCCAGAGGCGATCGCGTTGTAACCGTCGGCGCAGTGGTATCCGCAACGTATGTCGCGACATAGGCGCCGCTAGCGGCGGGCAACATCGCGTACTGAAACCCCTTGTTTGCTGCAATCGCAAACGTGGCATTGCTACCGTTCCTAGTGATCGTGCTCAACACTCCGTTTACGGACCGAAGGGGCACCATCGCCTGCAGTCCATTCGCGGCAGCCGCTGACGTTATTGTGAAGCTCAGCGCACTTCCGTTCCAAGCGAATCCACCGAAAGACGAACTATTGCGAGCGTCTAACCATTCGAGCATCTGCTTACTCGAAACGACCGGAATACCTCGCGCCAACGCCGAGGAAACCACCGCATCGGCTACGGATGACTGGTCGAGATCGGTATGCGCGTTAACGACGTACGCGCCGTAGTAGCCCTCAACCCCAATGGCTCGATCGAACAAGGCGTCGGGGGTGAATGGATAACTCTGCCCCGACTCGTCGGTCATTTGCGTAGTCGCGTTGTAGACATCGACAAGAGTGCCATCGAGATCGGAAAAGCGCATCGGCATTGCCGACCCAGTAAATAGCCCAGGAGTGTTATTGACCCAGCCAGGGGGCCAGAAGTAGTACGACGTGTCGAGTCGAATTGCATGATTGAACTGCACCTTTGCCCCAGTTACCCAGTCACTCCACGCGATGCAGTGATGTCGCTGAGTGATCGGAGCAGGGACACTCGAATACGCGGCAGACCAATCCGCTATTTGCTGAACGTAGTTGTCCTCGAGAGAGGCGGGTGTGTAATCCGCACAGTTCGTGTTGATGTGTAGGCCAACCTCGAACCCTGCCGCGGTGAACGCCGCCGCTTGCGCATTCGATAGAGGAGGTGTCGACGGATACACATACGAGGTACCCCTGATGCACTCCCAGTTCGCAACCGAGCACCCTGCAGGACTAAGCTGCTGGAACTGCGCAAATCTGCCTACGGTTCCCCCATTGCCATGATCATCGCCAGTCATGACGACCACAGCCTTCTTGCCGTTCGGGAAGTACCAAAAGCGCGGCAACGGCTTTTTGTCCAAGTTCATGCTCGTCATGAGCTGAATCAAGAACCTCTGTTGCTCGTCTGCTTGAGGAATCGCCAGCTTCGTCAAATCGATCCAGTCTGGTTGAGGATCGCTCGCAGCGGCGCCATAGAATTTGTCATCAGAGCGGATCGGGCTTGATCCATCTCTCTCCTGGTCCGCCCAAGCCGGATTGCCTTGACGGGTGTAAACGATCGAAGTGGCAAGGTCATAGGCAAAAGCCGCGGCTTGCCCACCGTTCGAACCCACGTTTCTCAACGTGACAGCGGGATTGGAAGTAGCAACGGCAGCGCTGCTGTACAGAGTCGCAATCGCGTTCGCCCCGTTGAGCGAATATAGGCTCGCAGTCCCGTGGAACTGCATAGTTTGATTGACGAGGCCACTCCCCGCGCTCGTCGACGTATCGATCAGGAGATACTTATCGGAGAGCGTTGATGCAGTGACCGTGATTCCCAAAAGACCCGCTAGCTGCGGATCGGGGGCCATCGCAATCAAGTCGCCCCCGCCTTCCACCCAGTTGGTGAACGTCGTGACCTGTGCGCTCGTCAACGGCATCTTGGCGAGGATCACGACGTCATAGGGGGCGAGCGTAGCCGCGGTGACCGTCGAGATGTCGGCGACGGCGAAGGCGTTCACCCCCTCGTTGCGCAATATTTCCGCATAGAACTTGCCAAAGTTGGTATTCCCTTGAGTTACAACTAGCACAGGGCCACCGGGGCCCTGGTTCGGATCAGGAGCTGCCGTCGCCATGCGCAGCGACCAAATGGCACCAACAATCAAGGGAAGGAGCGCCAGTAAAACCCTAACGTGCTCCCATCGAATGCGCTTGTATAGATTCGACAGCATCTTTGGATTCCGCCCGCTTCTTGTTAGTTGAGCACCGGACGTCGCGAGCCGCGCGACACATCCCATTGCGCCATCTGATTGCTCTCGTCTCCCGCGAACAGTGTTGCGCCGTCCGCGCTGAAAGCGAGCCCGTTTACTGCGCTGATAACACCACTCAGCCTCTTGTTTGATCCGCCTCGTAGGCTCCACACGATGATCTGAGCGTCTTCGCCCGCGCTCGCCAAAGCTGCACCATCTCGACTGAATGCCAGCGCTCGCACCGGGCCTGCGTGTCCTTCGAGTGCCCGAACTTGGCGACCGGTCGAGACGTCCCAAAGGATGACGCGGCCGTCTTCGCTCGCGCTCGCGAGCACCTTGCCGTCACGCGAGAAGGCAACCGCATTCACCTCATCAGCGTGCCCCAAAAGGGTGTGTCGCGACTTCGCGCCGGCGACATCCCAGATCATGATGCGTCCGTCCGCTGCACCACTGGCAAGGACCTTTCCGTCTCGGCTGAAGGCAACAGAGTTAACAAAATCAGTATGGCCGTGCAGTATGCTCTTGAGTTTCCCGCTGTCGCTGTCCCACAGCATGATTCGCGTGTCCTCACCAGCGCTGGCTACGATATTTCCTGCCTCGCTCGCGGCAATCGAGCGAATCGGATGTTCGTGACCAAGAAGGCCGCGACCCTCTTTCCCGCTTGCCATGTCCCAAGTCCTCAAGACGGTATCCTTCCCGACGCTCAAGACACGTCGGCCGTCTGCGCTAAAAGCGACACCGGCGACCGGGAATGCCGTTTCTCGTGGGAAGACGATGCGAGATCGTCCCGTTGACGCGCTCCAAATCTCAATCTTTCCTGTATTGCTCACGCCACCAAGCAACGTTCCGTCTGGACTCATTGCTATCGCAGTCATTCCTTTCCAGCTCAACGTGCGCCGCTTTCTCTTGCCTTTGTGGCTACCAGCCCCTACCCGTTGAACGGTTGCCGCGTTGCTCACGCTCTCTTGCAGGGTTGCTGGGCCTGCAATGGCACCGGCGTCGCTCGTAACCATTGACTGCGCGAGGGAGCCCTGTGCTGGATTCGATCCGTTCGTCACCACACCTGCACTGCCGTTAACGCTGCTATCAAGGCGTGTTGCGTCGATCGCGTAACGCTGCTTGCCTGCTAACAGATCCCAGACGATAAGCTGACCGTCTTTGCCGACACTCGCTAACGACCCAGAGGCAGGCTCGAAAGCAACGGCCTCGACGATATCCCGGTGGCCCACTAGGACTTTGGTGAGCTGCCCAGTCTTAACATCCCACAGTGCCACCCGCGTGTCGCGTCCAATCGCCGCCAGTGAGGAGCCATCATTGCTAAAAACCACGTCGGTGAGAGGGACGCCGAACGGGCTCTCGAGCGCGACTCGTTCGCGTCCTGACAGAACGTCCCGCAGCGTCACTTGAGAGTCACGCGTACCACCTGCCCAGATT
>CAZLDA010000248.1:0-6339 GCA_964557875.1 uncultured Pseudomonadales bacterium
TGAATACGAAAGCGGTCTCCTTCGACGCCCGCTTTCGTCGCCAGATTGGCGAGCGTTTCGAATGCCGCAATGAACTCCGGACGGCAATCCGGGTAACCGGAGTAGTCGACCGCATTCACGCCCACGAAGATGTCGCGCGCGCCGAGCACTTCGCCCCACCCCAACGCGTACGACAGGAAGATCGTGTTGCGCGCCGGCACGTACGTAATCGGAATGCCTTGCGAAGGTGACTCGGGGACAGCGATCGAGTGGTCGGTGAGCGCGGAGCCGCCGAATGCTGCGAGATCGATCGTGATGACGCGATGTTCTACGGCACCCAGCGCCTTTGCCACGCGTGCCGCCGCGGTCAGTTCCACTGCGTGACGTTGACCGTACTCAAAGGACAGCGCGTAGATGGAGAACCCTTCGGCTGAGGCGAGCGCGAGCGTGGTAGCTGAATCGAGTCCACCCGACAGTAGAACGATGGCGCGACGTTTCGGCGCATTCATCGGCCCGACTCGTTGCCCCACAGCACCTTGTGCAACTGAATCTGCATACGCACGCGCAAACGATCCCGCAGAATCCACTCCGCCAACTGGGCTGCCGGCAGTTCCGTGTGGCTCGGCGAAAACAGCACTTCGCCTACACGCGCCGTCAGGTCGTATTTTTCGACAACGTCGCGCGACCACGTGTAGTCGTTGACGTCGCAGATCACGAACTTGACCTGGTCGCGTTGCTTCAGCAGCTCGACGTTCTCCCAACGGTTGCGATGCGACTCCTTGGACCCCGGCGTTTTCAGATCGACGATTCGTGCGACTCGAGAGTCGACGCCGCCGATATCGAGCGCGCCGGAAGTCTCCAGCGAAGTGTCGTAACCCGCATCGCACAGCGCCTTCAGCAGCGGTAAACACGCCGGTTGTGCCAACGGTTCACCGCCGGTAACGGTCACGTATCGTGCTTCGAACGAAGCCACCCGCTCGAGCACGGCAGGCAGGCCGATCATCTCGCCGCCGTTGAACGCGTATGCAGTGTCGCAATACTGGCAGCGTAGCGGACAACCGGTGAGCCTCACAAAAACCGTTGGCAGCCCCACCGTGCTGGTTTCACCCTGCAACGAGTGGAAGATCTCGGTGATGCGAAGTCGCGGTGTGATTTCGGAAGCTATGGTCACCATGGGTGACACCTGTGCCGGCTAGTGCAGTTCAGCGGCGTACGTTTGTGCGAGCTTCGCACCCGGTGTGCCGGGATACTCGGCCTGAACGCGCTTCAGATATTCCAGCGCTTTTGCTTTGTCGCCGAGACGATCGTAGACGACGCCCAGTTTGAACATCGCTTCGCTGACGTGTGCGTTTTCTTTGAACTGATTGACCACCTGGGCAAACGATTGGCGCGACTTTTCCAGCGCCGGTTCCGGAAGCTTCAAATATAGCTCGCCAAGCCAGTAGTAGGAGTTGCCGGCGTACTTGCCCTTCGGATACATCACCAGCAACTGGTTGAACGCGGCGATCGCCTCTGAGAATCGGTTCGCCTTCGCCGAGTTGTACGCCGCGGTGTACGCATCCTGTTCCGCGTCACCGCCAGCCGTTGCAGGTCTGCTGGTGGTCGTGGGACCCATCGTTGTCGGGCCTGCACTGGTCGGCCCCGTGCTGCTCGAACCGGTGCCACTCGTCGTCGGACCTGCACCGCCACTTATGGGTTGTCCCTGGAGCGCCGACAGTCTGCGATCGATGTCGAGGTACTGCTCCTTCTGTTGCGCCTTCAGCTGTTCGATCTGATGGCTCTGTTCTTCGACGATGCCCCGCAGCTCCGCTACATCGTCCTGCACCTGCTGGAACTGCTGAAACATCGAACTGGCACCGGACGAGCTTGAGCCGGATGCGCTGACCGAACTGCTAGGGGGAGGTGAACTCGTTCGCGGCGGTTCGCTCGAGACGATCTGCACCTGATCGGCGCCATATGCACGCACGCCGCTGCCGGACGACGACGTCGACGATGTCGATGAGGACGACGTAGAGCTCGATTGTGATGATGAGGACGGGCTACTGCCTTGCGACTCGACCACCGGCGCGGCCGCCGCCGCAAACTGCGCAACCGCGATCTGCGCAGCGACTGCTACGCAGATCGAGGTGAGAGATGCGAGTCGCGTCATCACAGTAAGACGGATCAGTGGTAAACGAGTTCCGCGCGTCGGTTCTTCGCCCACGCAGCTTCGCTATGGCCAGGATCGGCCGGCCGCTCTTCGCCGTAGCTGACGACGTCGATCTGCGAACGGCGCACGCCTTGCGATACCAGGAATGTTGCAACCGCATCGGCACGGCGTTCGCCCAGCGCGAGGTTGTATTCGCGGGTACCACGTTCGTCGGTGAAACCGTCGACCGTTACGCGACGCTCGGGATTGCTGCGCAGGAATGCAGCGTGTTGCTCGAGAATTGCCAGCGATTCAGGCTGCAGCGTCGCCTTGTCGTAGTCGAAGTAGAACACGCGCGTTAGCGCCACGCCGGTTTGCGGGTTGATCGGATTGCCACTGGCATCGACGGAACGGCCGATCTCGGAGTCGGACTGTGCGGGCGCCGTGACGCCAGGCTGCTCGCTGCCCGGCAGCGGTTCCGGATGCTGGTCCTTCTTTCCGGAGCTCGAGCACGCGGCCACTACCAGCGCGAACGCGATGACCGACAGGTGACGGAACCAGTGGTGTTGCATCTTCATATATCTCCTAATCTGCCGCTAACGGGCCAAGTGAATCCGGGTGTTTTCAGAAACGCGGTACGACACGAGCGTCACGACTAACTGCGGGTACGGTTCAGGAAGGGGGACCATGCCGGCTCTCTGACGTCTCCGACTGAAGACGGCAGTCGGTACTTCACACTGCCGTCGATCGAAACGACGGCGAGTATACCGCGGCCCCGATCTTGCGTCGCATAGATTAGCATCGTGCCGTTGGGCGCAATCGACGGCGATTCATCGAGTGAAGTCGATGTCAGCACCATCAAACGACCGCGCTGCAGATCCATCACCGCGATGTGAAACACGCCGTCGTTGCGGTGTACGAAAACGAGATGTTTGCCGTCGGGCAGCATTCGGCCACGCGCGTTGTAGTCGCCTTCGAACGTCAATCGTTGGGTCATACCGGTAGCGAGTTCTATCTGATAGATCTGCGGTTTGCCGCCGCGATCTGAAGTGAAGATCAGGCTCTTGCCGTCGGCGGTCCAGCTCGGCTCGGTATCGATGCCGCGTTGTCGCGTGACTCGCTTCAACTCGCGCGTGGCAATGTTCATTGTATAGATTTCCGGATCACCGTCGCGCGACAGCACGAGCGCCAGCTGTCTGCCGTCAGGCGAAAACGCGGGTGCGCTGTTCAGACCGGGGAAATCCGTGATCTTCGAGCGTTGGCCGGTGGCGATTTCCTGCAGGATGATCGACGGCTTGCCGCCTTCGAACGACACGTACGCAACTTTCTTTCCATCCGGCGACCACGTGGCCGAAAGAATCGGCTCGCGGCTCTCGAGCAGCGTGCGCGGCCGCGCGCCGTCGGCGTCGGCCATCTCGAGGTTGAACTTTACGTCCTTCGTGCCGAGGTTGCGCGCCAGCACATAGACGATGCGCGTGGAGAACGCTCCGGGAATCCCTGTCAGCTTCTCGTACACCGCGTCTGAAACCAGATGCGCCATGTCGCGCAGCGCCGTCGGCGGCGCCGTGAACGTCTCGTTGGCGAGTTGTCGTTCATTCAGTACGTCGAACAAGTAATACGAAACGGCCAGGTTGCCATTCGCTGCAACTTCGGTGCGCCCGATGACGACGTACTCCACACCCAATACCCGCCAGTCGCGAAACAACACATCCTTGGGTTGCGTCGGCGTGCTCAACATACTTTCGGGCGGTGTCGGAGAGAATTGACCGCTGCGCGCCAGGTCGAACGCGATGATCGAGGACGGATTCTCGACGCCTTGCACACCGGCACCGACGCCGAACGGCACCACACCGATCTTCTTCGGATTGTCGTAACCACGGTCGATCTGGATCGTGATCTCCGCAGAGAGCGGCGACGCCAACAGCAACGCTGCCAAAGCAGCCAGGATTCGGTTCTTCAACGTAACAAGTCCTCTGGGTTGAACAGCACCGGGAATCGGCGGAAGTACTTTTCGAAGAGTTTGGAGTCTTTCGGCACGTCGAATTTGCCGACCTTCCGTACCGCCTGTTCGGCGGACCGGTCGAACGCTTCGTTGCCGCTCGACGATACGATCGTGACGCTGACGACGTCGCCGGTAGGCACGAGTTCGACGAGCAGCTTTGTCTGCATGCCGTTACGTGCCGAGGGCGGGCGCGACCAGTTCGTCACGATCAGTTGATATATCCCCTGCGCGTAGGTTTGCGCTGCCTGCTCTTCTTTGTCCGAAGACATCACTTCGGTTTCACGCGCCATGGCGTTGCTGAACGACGCATCGGCGAGGCTGTCGAGTTTCTTCTTCCTTTCGGCGGCCGCCTTGGCGGCAGCTTCCTTCGCGACATCCGGCTTCGGCTTCTGTTCCACCTTGGGCGCGGGAGTGGGATCGGGCTTCGGCTTCTCGGGCTTCGGCTCGGGTTTCGGTGCCGGTTTGGGCTCGGGCTTAGGTTTGGTTTCCTGCGGCGGCGCCATCTGTGCGGGCTTCGGCGTTGCCTTCGGCTTCGGCGCGTCCATCACGATGAGTTCTGCCTTCACGATGTTCGGCCGCACGAGCAACGAATCCTTCTGCGTCGGCACCCAGTTCATCCACAACAACGACGCAACGAACATGTGCACGAACACCGCGAGCACGAACGACACACCGTAGTTGCGAGCGGTGGCATCCATCGCCGCTAGCCGACGTCCGGCGGGTCCGTGATCAGGCCGACGCTTTTCGCGCCCGCTTTTTGCAGCACCGTCATCACGCGAACCACCTGGCCGTAGTCGAGCCGGTGATCGGCGCGCACATAGACGGGCGCGTCGGGTCGTGCGCTGAGAATCTTCGCGGCCTGTTCTTCGAGCGAGAAGATCGTTACACGCGTTCCGGTGTCGGTGGCTTTACGCACACCGAGATTCACGAACAGCGCGCCGTCCTGCCGCATCGTGACTACGAACGGATCTTCCTGATGCTCGGACACGGGTTCCGACGGCGCTTTCGGCAGATCCACCTGCACGCCTTGCGTCAGAATCGGCGCCGTTACCATGAAGATCACGAGCAGCACGAGCATCACGTCGATGTACGGCACGACGTTGATTTCCGACATCGGCTTTCGCCGATTGGGTCGCTGTGCGTTCATTTCCTGGCGTGCACCGCGCGGTAGAGGATGCTCGTCAGCTCTTCGGTGAACGTCTCGTAGCGGGTCATCAGCACTTCTGCTTTCGCCGAAAAACGGTTGTAGCCGATCACCGCCGGTATCGCGGCGAACAGACCCATCGCGGTGGCAACGAGCGCTTCGGAAATGCCGGGTGCGACCGATGCGAGCGTCGCCTGCGTCATGTTCGCGAGGCTGCGGAACGAATTCATGATGCCCCACACCGTGCCGAACAGGCCGACATAGGGGCTCGTCGAACCGACCGTTGCGAGAAACGGCAGATTGGTTTCCAGCTTCTCTTCTTCGCGCACGAGTGCGACGCGCGTTGCGCGTTGAACGCCCTGCATCACCGCGTCGGCGTCGGCGTCCTGTTCGGACAACCGGCTGTATTCCTTGAAGCCGGCAACGAACATCGTCTCCATGCCGCTGAGTTCCTGATCCTGTCGCTCGAGCTCATCGTAGAGTTGCCGCAAGTCGATGCCGGACCAGAAATACTCTTCGAATGCGTCGATCGACTTCTGCACGCGCTTCAGCGCGAACATGCGTTGGAAAATCATCACCCACGACGTGAGCGACGCGAACAACAGCAGCAGCATCACGATCTGCACCAGTACGCTGGCGTTCAGTACCAGCTGAAGGATCGACAATGGTTCGGTCAAACTCGCGTCCTCTTGTTCTTAAGATGGGTCGATGTCGAGGCTCGCCTGCGACATGTCGGCGCCGCGCGACGCAGGGCGCGCCAAGCCGAAATGGTGGTAAGCCTTCTCCGTTACGATGCGGCCGCGCGGGGTCCGCATGATGAAACCTTGCTGAATCAGGAATGGTTCGAGCACGTCTTCGATCGTGTCGCGTTCTTCGCTGATCGCCGCCGACAACGAATCGAGGCCCACCGGACCGCCGCCGAATTTCTCGAGAATGGTCAGCAACAGGCGCCGATCCATCGTGTCGAACCCCTCCGCATCGACGCTCAACATGTCGAGCGCCTGATTCGCGATGTTCGCAGTGACACGCCCGTCGCTGCGCACTTCCGCAAAGTCCCGTACACGTCGCAACAATCGATTCGCGATG